>NZ_DDHH01000137.1:0-27371 GCF_002338015.1 Rhizobium sp. UBA1881 | reverse complement strand
CCATTCTGATCGCCGTTGCGGCCATGCCACCCGCCACGATGTCCGCCCGAGCCGACGGCGTTGCCAGCCCCGGTCCCGGCGCCGCCCTGGCCACCATCGCCGGCAGGGGACCCTGCCGCGCCGGCCTGCGACTGACCATCATTTGCCGGCGAAGCACCGCCCTGTGGCCCGTCACGATGCCCGCCATGCGTGCTGCGGTCGCCATCGGACCGGCCGCCATGACCCCTGCTTCCATGATCCCGGCCACCATTGTCCCTATTTCCACGATCTCGATCGGCATGATCGCGGCTTCCATCGCGCGCTGCATGATCCCGATTGCCCCGATCCCGCGCACCGTGATTGTCGCCACCACGATCGCGCGACCCCTCGTGCCGGTTGCCCCATCCGTCGCGCCGGCCATGCCCATTTTGACCGTCGTGATGCCCGCTGCGCTGACCCCAGCCGCCACCGTCATTGTGGCCATGATGCCCGTCGCGATCTCCGCCGCGTCCGCCCCAATGATCGTAATCCCTATCGCGATCATGGTGGTGACGGCCCGGATGATGGTCATCCCTGTCATGGTGATGCCTGTCGGGATGATGATGATGCGGCTTCTCGGGTTTGCCCGGCTTTTGCGGCTTATCCGGCTTCTGGGGCCGGTCCGGTGCTTTCGGCGGCGCCTGCTCCTGGGGCGGAAACAGCGTCGGCACCGGCGTGCTCTCCTGCGGCCGGTCCTGGCGCTCGGCGCGCATGCTGCGCAGGCCGCAGCTGGTGCGAATATTGCCGAGCGGCCCTGACAGCTGCTGGTTTCCCGAAAGGAACGGCAGCGCCTTGTTGTTTCGCAGCGTCCGCAATGTCGTCTCATCGACCTTGCGCGGATCCGAAACGCCGCCGCCGCGCGAGGCGATAACACAGTCGCACTGCTCGCGCAGCTGCTTGCAGCCGCCGGCACCGCAGAACTGCGCCGAGCCGTTGAGAAGCACCATGGCTGTCGTGCCGTTTGGCGCGACATAGACGTCGAACGCCGTGCCGCGCACGCCGATCGTTCCTGCCGGCGTCACGATCGAATAGGCTGATGAGGATGAATTGCCGCTGATCCAGCGAAACGTGCCCTTCGCCGCCTTGATCGTCAGCTTCTTGACCGAGTTGGCATCGTCATAGACGTAGCTGTCGATCACCACCGACGACCCGGCGCCGACGGCAAGCTTGGTGCCATCCCGGAAGACGAATTGACCAAGCCCGCCGATCGAGGTGCGGATGCGTTCGTCGCGATGAACAGGGTCCTTGACCACCAGAGGCCCGTTTTCCCCAGCCACCTCTGTCTTGATGAGAGTCGCCTCGCCGACCGCAACCTCCGCGTACGCCGGAAACGGGAAACACAACGGAAAACACATGGACAGGCCGAGCATGGCGGCCAATGCATTACGCACACGCAACATCGCCCTTACCCTCAACAATATATTAAGTATATCACAATGTGTTGATGTATGTCGCCTTATCCACTTGTAGTAGCCAAGCGCCAAAGCCGGGCACTACCGCGACCACGCGACACCGCCTCAGGCTCTTGACTTCCCGCACCGTTCGTCCGACTTCACTCCTGAGCAATCAAGGAGCATGACCATGACGGAAGCGGCGAAGAGCACCATCGACCAGAGCGAAGTGGACCGCTTCTCGGCCATGGCCGCCGAGTGGTGGAGCCCGACCGGCAAGTTCAAGCCGCTGCACAAGTTCAACCCGGTGCGCCTCGCCTATATCAGGGACAAGGCCGCCGAGAACTTCGGCCGCGATCCGCGCTCGGCCCGCCCGCTGGAAGGGCTGCGGGTGCTCGATATCGGCTGCGGCGGCGGCCTGTTATCGGAGCCGGTCGCCCGCATGGGCGCGACCGTCATCGGCGCCGACCCGTCCGAGAAGAACATCGGCATCGCCTCGACCCATGCCAAGGCCTCGGGCGTGCCGGTCGATTACCGCGCGGTCACCGCCGAACAGCTGGCCGAGGCCGGTGAGACATTCGATATCGTCCTCAATATGGAAGTGGTGGAACACGTCGCCGACGTCGATTTCTTCATGACCACCTGCGCGAAAATGGTCCGCCCCGGCGGCCTGATGTTCGTGGCAACAATCAACCGCACGATGAAGGCCGCGGCGCTCGCCATCTTCGCCGCCGAAAACGTCCTGCGCTGGCTGCCGCGCGGCACCCACCAGTATGAAAAGCTGGTGCGCCCGGAGGAGATCGAAAAGCCGGTCACGGCGGATGGCCTCACCATCATCGACCGCACCGGCGTCTTCTTCAATCCGCTGTCCAACCAGTGGAACCTGTCGCGCGATATGGACGTGAACTACATGCTGCTCGCCAAGCGCGGGGCGTAAATAGCCCGCCGGCCATTCGTCTAGACCTTCAATGTCCTGACATGCGCAAGCAGATCGGCTTGCGTCTCGGCGTTGCGCGCCGCCAGCTCCTTGACGCGGCCGCGATCGATCTCGACCGCCGCGCCATCAGGGCCAAAGGGTATCTTGAACGTGAAGGCCCGCGCGCTCGGCCCGTGATCCGCCAGATGTTCGAAGCGTTCGACGGCCTCGGCCCAATCAGGCCGATGATGCGGCCCCACCCACCACAGAACGAGCGGTGGCCATGACGGCTTGACGTTCCAGTTGCGCGCGTGCTTCAGCGCATCGGCATGCACGCCGTTGTAGCTGAACGCCATCAGCGATTCGATATCGACCCAGAGCGACAGGGAAGATGGCGCGGTCTCAAAGCCGCTGCCCTCGATGAAACGCGGAAACACCTGCGGCCCCCAGCTTCGCACACCGGGTTCGCCGGCATAGCCGGAGCGGCCGACAAAACCGCAGGCGCGCCGCGCGGCCTCGAAATTGGCCGGTTCACGCAGCCGAAAACCCTCGACGGCGTCGCTCTCGAAAGGCGCCACATGCAAACCGAAGTTATACATCGCAAGGCGCGCTTCTGAGGTCATCTCAGTGCACGTCGTCGGGAAGCACGGGCAATGCCGCGATCTCGATGCCTTCGTCGATAAGCGCCTGCGCCTCGTCAGGCGTCGTCTGGCCGATGATACCGCGCGCATCGGCTTCGCCGTAATGGATCTTGCGCGCCTCCTCCGGGAAGCGTTCGCCGACATCCTCGGAGTTGGCCTTGATCGCGGTCACCGCCTCTTTCAGCTTCTGGAACGCCTCGCGGCGCACGGCATCCATGGCGACCGTCTGCATCTGGTCCTTCTTGCGCGCGGTCGAAACCGACGGCGCCATCAGCACCTTGGAGACGGCGGCAGAATTGCAGGTGGGACAGGTGAGAAAACCTGATGCGACCTGGCGGTCGAAATCGGCGCTTTCGGAAAACCAGCCTTCGAACTCATGGGCATTGTCACAACGCAGCGAATAACGGATCAAGCGGCCACGCCTCCGGACACATCGCCGCCAACCGTCTCGATCGAGAACTCGCGGGCATTCTTCAAATTCGGGATCTTGTCGCGCGCGGCCTTCACGGCGGCAGGATCGATCTCGGCGATCACGATCGCCTCGCCGGTGCCGCCAGCCGACGCCAGTATCTTGCCCCAGGGATCGATGATCATCGAATGCCCGAAGGTCTCGCGCCCATCCTCATGCACGCCGGCCTGGGCGGCGGCGATCACGAACATGCCGTTCTCGATGGCACGCGCCCGCAGCAGGATTTCCCAATGCGCCTCGCCGGTCTGGCGGGTGAAGGCGGCGGGCACCGTCATAACCTGCGCTCCGGCGACCGCCTGGGCGCGAAACAGCGCCGGGAAGCGAACATCGTAGCAGATCGCAAAGCCCATTTCGGCAAAGGGCAGCGACACCACGCGCGCTTCCTGCCCCGGCCGATAGGCAGCGCTTTCGCGCCAGCTCTCGCCATTGTCGAGATCGACGTCGAACATGTGGATCTTGTCGTAGCGGTTCAGAATCTGGCCGTCGGGACCGAAGAGATAGCCGCGATTGGCAAGCTTGCCGTCGTCGAGCGCGATCGCCGTCGATCCGACATGCACGTAAATCTGCAGTTCGCCGGCGAGCTCTCGCGCGGTGCGAACGATGATGTCGTTGGCCTCGTCGCGCAGATGCAGCTTACCGGCGGCGCGGTCGCGCTGCAGCATTCCGGTCATCTCGGGCGTCTGCACATAGGTGGCGCCCGAGGCGGCGGCCTCGCGCACCAGCCGCGCCATGGCGGCCGCGTTGCGCTGCGGATCGATACCCGAACACATCTGAATGGCGGCGGCCTTGAAGGTCATCGGCTTGTCCTAAGCGGCCAGCAGCGGGTCGAGCTTGCCCGCACGCTCCAGCGCATAGAGATCATCGCATCCGCCGACATGCTTGTCGCCTATGAAAATCTGCGGGAAAGTCGAGCCGCCATTGGCGCGCGCGATCATCTCGGCGCGGAAGGCCGGTGTAGAGGTCGCATTGTGCTCGACGAAATCGACACCCTTCTCGGAAAGAAGAGACTTGGCGCGAACGCAAAAACCGCAGCCATCGCGCGTATAGATCGTAACCGGTACCATCGTAACTCCAGACAAGGCAGTAATCTCCCTGTCATATAGTTTCGGAAAGGGCCCTTGCAAAGGTCAAAACCGTGATATCGGCCGCACCCGCGCGGCGCAGCACCCTGGCTGCCGCCGCCACCGTCGCGCCGGTCGTATAGACATCGTCGACCAGCACCAGCCGCTTTCCGAACACATCACCCTCGCGTCCCTTAGCGATCGCAAAGGCGCCACGCACATTCTCCTGCCGCGCTTTAGCACCGAGGCCGACCTGCTGGCGCGTGCGGCGGACACGCAGAAGCGTCGCGGACAGCAGCGGGCGCTCTGCCTGTTTCGCCATGTGGCGCGCCAGCTCCGCCGCCTGGTTGAAGCGGCGCGACAGGATGCGGGTGCGATGCAGCGGCACCGGCAGGATCGCATCGCAGCGCTCAACGGCGCCATCGGATGCCCTGAGCATCCACGCCGCCATCATCGGCGCCAGATCGGTGCGGTCGCGATATTTCAGCCTGTGCACGAGATTGCGCACCGCCTCGTCGTGAAAGGCCGCCGTACGCAGGCGATCGAACGGCGGCGGGTCGGCGATAGCGGCGGCACTCAAAATCCCCGGCCCGAGATCATGCGAAAACGGAATGCCGAGAACCTCGCAATAGGGCCGCTCGATAAAGCGCAGCGCCGACCAGCACTTTGGGCAGACGCCGCGATGCTGCCCGGTCGACACGCTGCAGACGGCGCAGGCGGGCGGATAGATCAGGTCGACCATAGCCGAGAGCGGACGCCTCAGCGCCCAGTCGATCCCCGCCAAACCTTGCCACCAGCGCAACTCCATGGCGAAACGATAGCGCATTTCGCGCAACAGGAAAATCGCCTTGCCGCCCCGGCCCGGCAGGATTATTGACGTCGGCATGGACATCATCTTCGACACGACAAGGATCGCGGCGAACCGGCACCGCGCGCTTCGCAACAACGATCCGAAGGCAAGCTTCCTGCTCGATATCGCCGCCGACGAACTGGGCGAACGCCTCGCCGTCGTCGAGCGCACCTTCGAGCACGCCGTGGAACTGCATGGCGCGACCGGCGCCGCGGCCCGCGCCGCCAAGGCCACCGGCAAGATCGGCAGCCTCACCCGCGTCGAAAGCGAACAGGCCTACGCCACGTCCGACGATGCCTTCATCGAGGCGCCGCTGGAGATGGTGCCGCTGGAGCCGCAATCGGCCAATCTGGTGATCGCGCCCTTGAGCCTGCACCTGACCAACGACACACCCGGCGTCTTCATCCAGATCCGCCGTGCGCTGCGCCCCGACGGCCTGTTCCTCGCCGCCATTCCCGGCTCCGGCACGCTGCAGGAACTGCGCGAGGTCCTGCTCGCCACCGAGATCGAGATGACCGGCGGCGCCAGCCCCCGCGTCATTCCCTTCGCAGACGTCCGCGATGTCGGCGGGCTGATGCAGCGCGCCGGTTTCGCGCTGCCGGTCATCGATGCCGAGACCTATACGGTCCGCTACGATTCCATCTTTCCGCTGATGCGCGACTTGCGCGCCATGGGCATGACCAATCCGCTTGCCGAGCGCAGCAGCAAGCCTTTGACGCGCGCCTTCTTCATGCGCGCCGCCGAGCTATACGCGGAACGCTATTCCGATCCGGATGGCCGCATCCGGGCCACCTTCTCGATCATCTATGTCTCGGGATGGGCGCCGCATGAGAGCCAGCAGAAACCGCTGCGGCCGGGATCGGCGAAGGTCAGGCTCGCCGACGCATTGAAGGTCGAGGAGCACAAGCTCAAGCAGTAGGGCTTTTTTCGAGCCTAGCGCTGCTCAGGTCAGCGACGGGATCTTGCTTGCGATGTAGGTAAAGACGTTGTTCAGCGATCCGCTGAGCGCGCCGACGCCGGTGATGATCGCAGTGGCAACCAAGGCGGCGATGAGGCCGTATTCGATGGCGGTGGCGCCGTTGCGATCGGCGACAAATGCTTTCAGAAGTCTCGTCATTCGTCCCTCGTCGCTCGACATCACAGTCGATTTCCTAGCGTTGCCCAGAGCCCCAGGCCCTCAGCAGCCAACACCGCTTCCATAGCCCTGCACCACGCAGACGGAGCCCGGCGTATCCTGCAGAATGCTGCGACGGATCGTGTAGCGCTTGCCGTTCTCGCTCTTCGAGCCGTTTTCGCTCTTCGGAATTGAACCCGTGGTGATGGAATCGAATTCAGACGGCGCGCTGGCGAAGACGCTCGACTTCGACTTGTCGGCGAGCATTGGTGTCAGGATCAGCGTCAGAGCCACGACGGCCGTGCCGAACAGCAAGGCGATGTTCAGCGCCCCCGTCTTGCGCGAGGAAACCGAAGCCTGCTCTTTCTCCCGAACTGCTTTCCAGAAATCGTCGTCCATGCGTCAAGCCTTCTACACACACGCCAGTTGCTTGATTGAGGCCGATCTTTGCCAGAATCTGTTAAACGATCGATTAATATCCACAGCCAGATTGGCACAGAAAAAGTTATAAAATAGAAATTTCTAAAGTAGGTCCTGCAGGATGGGGATCAGCGGCTCATCGGCCGGCGGCATGGGATAATCGCGCAGCGCCTGCGGCTTCACCCACTTGATCGCCTGCCCTTCGCGGCCAACAGGAATGCCCTCGAAACGACGGCAGACGTAAAGCGGCATCAGCAGGTGGAATTTCTCGTAGGTGTGGCTGGCGAAGGTGAGCGGCGCCAGGCACGCGACCTTGGTCGTGATGCCGAGCTCCTCATTGAGTTCGCGCACCAGCGTTTCCTCCGGCGTCTCGCCCGGCTCCATCTTGCCGCCGGGAAATTCCCAGAGACCGGCGAGCGATTTGCCTTGAGGCCGCTGCGCCAACAGGATGCGCCCATCCGCGTCGATCAACGCGCAGGCGACGACGAGAAGGATGCTGTGGCCAGTACCGCTCACAACTGTCTCGCTCATCGGCAAAGATCCCGCCGCCAGTATGAATAGCGATAGGCCTCGACGAAGCCGAGGCGCTCGTAAAGCGTGATGGCAGGCACGTTGCCGGTCTTGACCTGCAGCCAGGCGGAGCGGGCACTGCGCATCCGCGCCCAGCGCAGAGCGGACGTCAGGATTTCGAGCCCAAGCCCCTCGCGGCGGCGCGAGGGTGTGACGGAGAGCGACATGATGCCGGCCAGATCATTATCCTGCACGCAGAGCACGGTCGCCAGCGGCCCCGTTTCCGGGTCTTCCACCATGAACAGGCCGGATGGCGGCTTGATCGCGTTGATGACTTCGGCCAATGCCGGCTTCAGCTTCGTCGACACCTGGTCGGTCGCCAGATTGGCGTCCACGAAGCGGCTGATGTCATGCGTCGGCAAATGATCGAGCGTATCCGGCAGATCGGCATTGGCGAGATCGCAGGTCATGACGATGGTTTCGTCGAACGGCACCCAGCCCTCGGCCTTCACCAGATCGATCAGCACCGGCGAGGCCAGCGGCGTCTGCCGCAGCACCGCCGGGCGGCCATAGGCCTCGAACTTGCGGCTCGCCTTGGCCAGCCGGATCTCGACATCGCGATGGTCGGACGGATCGAGCGGCACGATAGAGTTCAGCCGGTTCGACGGATGCCCCGCCGTCAGCCGCACCTGCCAGCTGCCGTCGTAAACAACCGACGAGGCAGGCCAGGCCCGGAAACCGACGGCTTCCAGCCTGCGCACGAGCGGCAGATTTGCCTTCTTTGGGAATGCTTCAGTCAATGAAAAATCAGCTCCGGTAGTCACCGTTGATGGCGACATACTCCTTTGTGAGGTCGCACGTCCAGACCGTTGCCGTACCGTTTCCGAGGCCGATTTCGACCTTTACCGGAATGTCCTGCTTTTTCATGACGTTGGAGGCGGCCTCTTCCGAGTAGCCGGCATCACGTTCGCCGTTGACGGCAACGCGTACGTCGCCGAACCAGATGGCGAGGCGGTCGCGATCGGCCATTTCGCCAGATTTGCCGACGGCCATGACGATACGGCCCCAGTTGGCGTCCTCGCCGGCGGCCGCGGTCTTGACCAGCGGCGAATTGGCGATCGACAGCGCGATCGTCTTGGCGGCGGCATCGCTTTCGGCGCCCGTCACGGTGATCTCGAGCATCTTGGTGGCGCCTTCTCCGTCGCGCACGACCTGCAGCGCCAGATCCTTGAGGAGATCGTTGAGCGCGGCGCGGAACGATGAGAGGCGCGGATCGTCAGCCGTCTCGACGCGAACCTGGCCGTCTTCGGCGGCGGCACCCGTTGCAAACAGCATCAGCGTGTCGGAGGTCGAGGTGTCGCTATCGACGGTCATCGAGTTGAAGGTCGGATCGACACCGGCGGACAGCATCGCCTGCAGCGCTGCCGGCGCGATGTCGGCGTCGGTGACGACGAAAGAGAGCATCGTCGCCATGTCAGGCGCGATCATGCCGGCGCCCTTGGCGATGCCGTTGATCGAGACCGTGACGCCGCCGATCTCGGCCGTGCGGGTCGCGACCTTCGGATAGGTGTCGGTGGTCATGATCGCCTTGGCGGCTTCGAACCAGAAATCGCCGGTAGCGTCGGAATAGAGCGTATCGAGCACGCCGGAAAACTTGGTGGCGTCGAGCGGTTCGCCGATGACGCCGGTGGAGGCGAGGAAGATCTCGCTCTCGCTGCAGCCGACGGCAGCCGCCGCCGACTTGGCGGTGAGCGCGGTCGCTTCACGGCCCTTCACGCCGGTAAAGGCGTTGGCATTGCCGGAATTGACGACCACGGCGCGCGCAACGCCGCCGGGCAGATTGGCGCGGCAGAAATCGACAGGGGCCGACGGGCACTTGGAACGGGTGAAGACACCGGCAACGGCCGCCGGCTTGTCGAACACCATCATCAAAACGTCGGTGCGGTTCTTGTACTTGATCCCCGCCGAGGCGGTTGCCATGCGGACACCGCGCAGTGCTGGCATGGGCACGAAGGTTTTGGGAGCGAGCGGGGAGACGGAACCGGACATGATCATCGACCTGGCATGAAAGGGGATACGGAAGGGCCCGGAAAAACCGGGCCCTCGATGGATATTGTTACTGCTGAGCCGGCGCTGCTGCGGGCGCGTCACCCGGCTGCGGCTGCTTGTTGGCGTCGTCGTAGCCCTTGCGCAGGGCTTCGTCCGTGATGTCGATCTTGGACTTTTCCTTGGCGGAGGCGAGAAGCGCAAGATACTTGTCGCGCATGACGAGCTGACGAACCTGATCCTTGACCTGGTCGTAAGCCGGAGGAGCGGCGTCGCGCTTATCCTCGACGAGGATGACGTGGTAGCCGAAATCGGTCTTCACAGGGGTCTTGGTGTAGGCACCCTTGTCGAGCGCGAAAGCCGCGTCTTCGAATTCCTTGACCATGCGGCCCTTGGTGAAGTAGCCGAGATCGCCGCCGTCAGCCTTGTTCGGGTCGGTGGACTTTTCCTTGGCGAGGTCGGCGAAGTTCTTGCCGGCGTCGAGCTGCTTGATGACGTCCTTGGCTTCGTCTTCCGTCTTCACCAGGATGTGGCGGGCGTGAACTTCTTCCTGCTTCGGAAGGGCTGCGACTTCCTTGTCGTAGCGCGCCTTGACTTCAGCGTCGGTCACGGTGTCGACGACGTGCTTCTTGAAGTAGGCGTTGTGCAGTTCGCGATCGGCGAGGTACTGCATGCGCTTCTTGAACTCAGCCGACTGGTCGAGCTTTTCAGCAGCCGCGTCCTTGGCGAGCAGCTTCACGTCGATGGCAGCGGAAAGCGCTGCGACCTTCTTCTGGTCGTCAGGCAGCTGCGCCAGCTGCGGATCGAGGTTGGCGATCGCCAGGTCGAGTTCCGACTGGTGGATCTCGACATCGCCGACCTTGGCAACGACGGCGTCAGCGCCGTCCTGTGCCCGCACAGGCGCCTGGAAGGCGACGAACGTGGCGAGTGCCATCACGGCGATTCTGTTGTAGTTCAACATCAAACATTCCTTCACAGTTAACCCACCGGCTTCAACTTCTTGAATCCTGCCCTGAACAGGCATCAACACTGGAATGTGGCCTTTCTATATCAGCCAAATCCGTTGACATCATTCGACCCCCCTCTTATCTGTCACGCAACCTCGCGTCCAGAAAAGTTTCCTGGCGTTTCGATACGTGCGCCCGAAATTCGGCCGGGCCGCCCTTACGAGAAGCCCGGGATGAATATTCAGAAAGGACCAGTCGTATGGTCAGCTTTGGCGGCATCGCCCGCAAACTATTTGGCTCCGCCAATGATCGCCGCGTGCGGTCCTTCCAGCCGAACGTCGCCGCAATCAATGCGATTGAGGAAAAGACCAAGGCGCTGTCCGACGAACAGCTCGCCGCCCAGACGGTGGAGTTCCGCAAGCTGCTCGCCGAAGGCAAGACGCTCGACGACATCCTCGTCCCGGCCTTTGCTGTTGTCCGCGAAGCTTCGCGCCGCGTGCTCGGCATGCGCCCCTTCGACGTCCAGCTGATCGGCGGCATGATCCTTCATTCCAACGCCATCGCGGAAATGAAGACGGGTGAAGGCAAGACGCTGGTCGGAACGCTTCCCGTCTATCTGAACGCGCTGTCGGGCAAGGGCGTCCACGTCGTTACCGTCAACGACTATCTCGCCCAGCGCGACGCGGCCACCATGTCGCGCCTGTATAGCTTCCTCGGCCTGACCACGGGCGTCATCGTCCACGGCCTGTCGGACGAGGAACGCGCGGCGGCCTATGGCTGCGACATCACCTACGCGACCAACAACGAACTCGGCTTCGATTATCTGCGCGATAACATGAAGTACGAGAAGGGCCAGATGGTTCAGCGCGGCCACAACTACGCCATCGTCGACGAAGTGGACTCGATCCTCGTCGACGAAGCGCGTACGCCGCTGATCATCTCCGGTCCGCTCGACGACCGCTCCGATCTCTACAACACGATCGACACCTTCATCCCGCTGCTCGTCGAAAGCGACTACGAGATCGACGAAAAGCAGCGTTCGGCCAACTTCTCCGAAGAAGGCACCGAGAAGCTCGAAAATCTCCTGCGTGAAGCCGGCCTGCTCAAGGGCGCCAGCCTCTACGACATCGAGAACGTCGCGATCGTCCACCACGTCAACAACGCGCTGAAGGCCCACAAGCTCTTTACCCGCGACAAGGACTACATCGTCCGCAACGACGAGATCGTCATCATCGACGAATTCACCGGCCGCATGATGCCGGGCCGCCGTTATTCGGAAGGCCAGCATCAGGCGCTGGAAGCCAAGGAACATGTGAAGATCCAGCCTGAGAACCAGACGCTGGCGCAGATCACCTTCCAGAACTACTTCCGCATGTACGACAAGCTCGGCGGCATGACCGGTACGGCGCAGACGGAAGCGGAAGAATTCGGCAACATCTACGGTCTCGACGTCGTCGAAGTACCGACCAACCTGCCGATCCAGCGTATCGACGAAGACGACGAGGTCTACCGGACCTTCGAGGAGAAGTACAAGGCGATCATCGCCGAGATCGCGGATGCGCAGAAGCGCGGCCAGCCGGTTCTCGTTGGTACGACCTCGATCGAAAAATCCGAACTGCTCGCCGAACTGATGCGCAAGCAGGGCTTCAACAACTTCCAGGTTCTGAACGCCCGCTACCACGAGCAGGAAGCCTATATCGTCGCCCAGGCCGGCGTTCCCGGCGCGGTCACCATCGCCACCAACATGGCGGGTCGCGGTACCGACATTCAGCTCGGCGGCAACCTCGACATGCGTGTCGAGCGCGAACTCGGCGAAGTCGAGGAAGGTCCGGAGCGCGACGCCAAGATCGAGGCGATCCGCGAAGAGATCAAGCAGCTCAAGGAAAAGGCGCTGGCCGCCGGCGGTCTCTACGTCATCGCGACGGAACGCCACGAAAGCCGCCGTATCGACAACCAGCTCCGCGGCCGCTCCGGCCGTCAGGGCGACCCCGGCCGCTCGAAGTTCTATCTGTCGCTTCAGGACGACCTGATGCGCATCTTCGGCTCGGATCGCATGGATTCGATGCTGACCAAGCTCGGTCTCAAGGAAGGCGAAGCGATCGTCCATCCCTGGATCAACAAGGCTCTGGAACGCGCGCAGAAGAAGGTCGAAGCCCGCAACTTCGACATCCGCAAGAACCTCTTGAAGTACGACGACGTTCTGAACGACCAGCGCAAGGTGGTCTTCGAACAGCGCCTCGAGCTGATGGAAGCAACCAACATCTCCGAGACCGTTTCCGACATGCGTCGCGAAGTGATCGAGGATCTGGTTCAAAAGCACATTCCCGAGCGCGCCTATGCCGAACAATGGGATGCCGTCGGCCTCAAGGAGCAGGCCAACGCGCTCCTCAATCTCGACCTCCCGATCGAGGACTGGGTCAAGGAAGAAGGCATCGGCGAAGACGATATCCGCGAACGCCTGACGGAAGCGGCCAACGCCGTCTTCACCGAAAAGGCCGAGCGCTTCGGCGACGACATCATGCATTACGTCGAGCGTTCGATCGTCATGCAGACGCTGGACGCGCTGTGGCGCGAGCACATCGTCAATCTCGACCACCTGCGTTCCGTCGTCGGTTTCCGTGGCTACGCCCAGCGTGACCCGCTGCAGGAATACAAGTCGGAAGCCTTCGAGCTCTTCAACACGCTGCTCAACAGCCTCCGCCAGGCCGTCACCGCCCAGCTGATGCGTGTCGAACTGGTGCAGCAGGAGCAGCCGGAACCGCCGGCCATGCAGGCCCATCACATCGACCCCAATACCGGCGAAGACGAGTTCGGCTCGGTCTACCAGGCATCGGAAGTCATCGTGGCGCCCGAAAACCGCAACCCCGACGATCCCGCAACCTGGGGCAAGGTCGGCCGCAACGAGGTCTGCCCCTGCGGTTCGGGCAAGAAGTACAAGCACTGCCACGGTGCCTTCGAACAGGCCTGAGACCTGATCGAGCATTGAAATCGAAGCCCTCGCGACCGGGACGTCGCGAGGGCTTTTTCATGCGCTACGCCCACAACTTCCAATTTCATGATTCGCCCGAACTTCAGCCGCAAAACAGTCGCTTTGTTCGCAGAGCTTGCGCCGATATCAGATTTGATTTCAGGGACACGCGATGAACCGCACCGCCTGCAAGGCCCCCTATTTCAGCCAGTGGGAAACGGCGTCGATGACGCTCTCCGTGCTGGAGCGCGGCGCACCTGCCTTGCTGGATGATCCGCTCTGGCAGCGATCCGGCGCCGACACAATCGAGGAATATGCGCGCTGGGCCGTCAACATCTGCGGCATGGCCTGCCTGAAGATGATCCTCGCCGCCAGGGGCGAAGACCACCCCATCATCGACCTCGCACGCGGCTGCACCCGCTTCGGCGGCTATGTCGTCAACAAGGAAGACCAGTCGATCAAGGGGCTGATCTACGCGCCCTTCGTCACCTATGTCGGCGAAACCTTCGGTCTCGGCGCGAAAACCATCACCGGCCTGCCGACACCAGATATCGCCGATGTCCTCAAGGACAACACCTTCTTCATCGCCTCGGTCAACAGCCAGATCCGCTGGCCCGACCGCCAGCCGCCCACAAAAGGCGGCCACCTTGTGCTGGTGACGGCGGCAGACGCCGATACCATCCGCTTCCACAACCCATCCGGCCATGACGAAGCCAGCCAGGCCGACGTCGAGCTGCCGATCGAGATCTTCGACCGCTTCTTCGCCAATCGCGGCGTCGCGATCCGGCTCGACCAATAACAATAATCCAAGGGGACCCATCCGCCATGCCGACACAGCCCGCCCGCCCAACATCGTCGCGCCCGCGCATCGCCATCCTCTTCGGCGGCCGCTCGCCCGAACACGATGTCTCCATCCTCTCGGCGACCAATGTCGTCGCGGCCCTCGACGCCGAGCGCTACGACGTCCTGCCGATCTTCGTAACGAGGGAAGGGCAATGGCTTCTCCTGCCGAAGGGCACCGCGCTGTCTTCAGCCGCCAAGGTCGAGGAAGCCGTCGAGGTCAGCCTTCTGCCCGGCGGCCATGGCCGCATGCTCGCCATCCCGCAAGGCGCGCAGCCCTATGAAGTCCCCGCGATCGACGTCCTCTTCCCCGTGCTGCATGGAATGCATGGCGAGGACGGCTCGATCCAGGGCCTGGCATCCGTTGCCCGCGTGCCGCTCGCCGGCTGCGGCCTGCTCGGATCGGTGACCGCCATCGACAAGGACATCGCCAAGCGCCTGCTCCGGGAAGCTGAATTACCCGTGGCGAAAGCGCTCTGCATCGAAGAAGACAGCGTGCCCGCCTTTGACGCCGCTGCGCGGGAACTCGGCCTGCCGCTCTTCATCAAGCCCGCCCGCCAGGGTTCGTCGGTCGGTGTCAGCAAGGTCAGGACACAAGAGGATTTCGCCACCGCGCTTGCGGAAGGCTTCAGGCACGACAGCAAGCTGCTCGCCGAGGAATTCATCGCCGGCCGCGAGATCGAGTTCAGCGTGCTCGAACATGCGAATGGCGAGATCACCGTCTCTCTTCCGGGCGAGATCGCGCCGGCCGAAAGCCACGGTTTTTACAGCTACGAAGCGAAATACATCGACGAGGCCGGGGCTGCGCTCCGCGTGCCCGCGCAGCTGCCGAAGGAGACCGAGGACGAGCTGCGCAAGACCGCCCGCCAGGCCTTCAAGGCGCTCGGCTGCGACGGCATGGCCCGCGTCGATTTCTTCCTGATGCAGAACATGTCCTTCGTGGTCAACGAGCTCAACACCATCCCCGGCTTCACCAATATCAGCATGTACGCCAAGGCGATGGCGGCATCCGGCGTCAGCTACGCCGAGGTGCTGGATGTCCTGATAAACAGGGCGCTGGCGCGCGGTGGCGGCTGACGCTTTGAGCTGGGGACAGGTTAAGCCAGAGGGTCTCGTCACAACCGTTTCTTAACCGTGTCATGCCACAACTCTAGGCACGATTTGCCAGAGAGTTTTGCGTGTCCATTATGGCGGTCATCGAGACGGCGGAGAAGATGTTACCGGCGAGCCTGCGTCCTGCGGGCGGTCGCCTTCTTCGCATGCTCGGCGATATCATGACGAAGCGCGGTGAAAAGGCCGCCGCTCAGCGCATGGCGTTGACCGCCTTCGCCATCCGCGTCATCAGCGCCGCCCTCGCCTTTCTTTCCCAGATCATCCTGGCCCGCCTGATGGGCGAGTACGAATACGGCATCTTCGTCTTCGTCTGGGTGCTGATCGTTCTCTTCGGCGATCTCTCCTGCCTTGGCTTCCACACCGCCATCGTCCGTTTCCTGCCGCAGTACAAGGCATCGGGCGCCTTCGAGGAAATCCGCGGCCTGACCGGCACCGCCAGGATCTTCGGCCTGCTGTCCGGCACCGCCGTGCTCGCCATCGGCATGATCGGCCTGCATCTCTTCGGCGACCGCATCCAGAGCTATTATGTCGTGCCGATCTTCCTCGGCCTACTCGCCATGCCGATGATCGCGCTCGGCGACATATTAGAAGGCACCTCGCGCGCCAATCACTGGCCGGTCATGGCGCTGAGCCCCGTCTATATCATCCGCCCGATCCTGATCATCACCTGCATGCTTGCCGCGATCGGCCTCGGCGCGCCGCACACAGCCGTCACCGCCATGCAGGCGGCGCTGGTCGCAACCTACCTCACCGCGCTCGGCCAGTATGTCGCGACCCTCATTCGCCTGCGCCGGCACTATCACCAGGGCCCGAGCAAGATCGATTTCCTGAGCTGGCTAAGCGTCGCCTTCCCGATCTTCCTGATCGAGGGCGTCAGCTTCCTGCTCACCAATTCCGATGTCGTCGTCGTCGGCATTTTCCTGGAGCCGCACGAGGTCGCCATCTATTTCGCCGCCGCGAAAACCATGGCGCTGGTCCACTTCATCAATTTCTCGGTCAAGGCCGCTTCCGGCCCGCGCTTTTCCAGCATCATCGCCGAAGGCACCCGCGCCGAGCTCGCCGCCGCCGCCTTCGATGCCGCCAGATGGACCTTCTGGCCGGCGCTGGCCGTCGGCCTCGTGGTGCTCGCAGCCGGACATCTGCTGCTGTCGCTCTTCGGCGGCGCCTTTACGGCGGGCTATGTGCTGATGGCGATCCTGCTCGCCGGCATTCTCGCCAAGGCGCTGGTCGGCCCCGCCGAAACGCTGCTCATGATGGCCGGAAAGCAGAATATCTGCGTCGCGCTCTATGCCGGCGCGCTGACTTCAAACGTCACCCTCAACATTCTCCTCATCCCCCATTTCGGCATCGAGGGCGCGGCTATCGCCACGGCCTCGGCCATGGGCGTCGAGGCGGTGCTCTTGCACCTCGCAGTCCGCCGCACGCTCGGCATCGCCCTCTTCGCCTTCGCCAGACCGGCCAGCGCCGGCAACGATATGGAAGCCTGACAGTATGGTGCGCAATCCTCCCGGAACCCAGACCACAGACTCGACCGCCAACCGCATGGTCCACGAGCTGGCATCGCTGGAATTCGATGCACCGCAGGCCGAAGCCCGCGTCGAGATCGGCCGTCCTGGCCGCGAGCTCTGCGTCTACTCCGGCAAGCTCGGCTACGATCTGCAGGACGAGCTCGATTTCCTCTCCAACCGCGCCCTGGAGCCGAACGTCTTCTTCACCGGCCGCTTCCTGGCGCCCGCCATGCCGCGTCTTGACGACCGCGAGGTCAACTTCGCGCTGCTGCGCGACCAGAATGAGACCCGCAGCCGCCTGCGCGTGCTGATGCCGTTTTCGGTCGAAAAACCGGGCTTCGCCGTCGGCCCGTCAATCATCCGCGTCTGGGCCAACAGCTTCGCGCCGCTGGGCACGCCGCTGCTCGACGGCGAGGATGCCGCCGAAACGCTCGACAATTTCCTCGAAGGCCTCACCGCCCGCGACCTGCGCATGCCCGGCATCCTGGTGCTGCCGGATCTGCGCCTGAACGGCATCTTCGCCCGCATGATCCGCGCCGTCGCCATCGGCCGCAACCTGCCGATCACGACCACCAACCCCTATCTGCGCCCGATGCTGCAGAGCGACGAGGACGCCGTCGCCTATCTGCGCCAATCGGTCTCCTCCTCGCACATGCGCGAGATGCGCCGGCAATGGCGGCTGCTGGAGGAAAAGGGCACGGTCGTCTACAACGTCGCCCGCCAGCCGCGCGACATCCACATGCGCTTCGAGGAATTCCTGGCGCTCGAAGCCGGCGGCTGGAAGGGTAAGAAGCGCAGCGCGCTGGTCACCGACCGCCTGCACATGGCCTTTGCCCGCGAGGCGATCTCCAACCTGGCCGCCGTCGACGCCGTGCGTATCCACTCGATCGACTTCAACGGCAAATCGATCGCCTCCACCGTCGTCCTGATGATGGGCGGCGAGGCCTACACCTGGAAGACCGCCTATGACGAGGCCTACGCCCGCTATTCGCCGGGCAAGCTTCTGATGGGCGAACTCACCGAATGGCACCTCGACGACGCCAACATCGTCCGCTCTGACTCTTGCGCCGTGCCAGACCACCCGATCATGAGCCGCTTCTGGCAGGAACGCGAAGAGATGGGCACCGTCGTCATCGGCCTCAACCAAAACGCCGACCGCGACGTCCGCCAGGTCGCCACCCAGCTCCACCTCTACAGCAGCACCCGCAACGTCGCGAAGATGCTGCGGCAAAAGATCATGTCGCTGGCTGGGCGGGGGTGAGAGGCCCCATCTGATGCCGGCAGGAAGACCGTCGTTGACGTCGTGCCTGCGATACCCCCCTCTGCCCTGCCGGGCATCTCCCCCACAAGGGGGGAGATCGGCTCGCGGTAAGGTTTTCGCCAAACGTTGAGGTCGGAGCGAGCGGCCGCGCCCAGCCAATCTCCCCACCTGTGGGGGAGATGCCCGGCAGGGCAGAGGGGGGTATCGCACGGTAAAAGCTGAATAAAAGGCGTCGACCACAGACCGTGCGTCTTCCACACACCACAAAGCCCCGCGCCGGAAACCTCTCCGCGACGACATGACAGACTGGGAATGGGCAGGCGGTGGTCGGTATAAGATAGAAGTGTCAGGCAATATCGCCTGCCCGATCATATCAAGGCTTCCGGATATCCAGGCCGACAGGAGCGTCTCTCGGCCTTTCGCTTCCGGATGGATGAGAGATCCTGACGACCCGATCATCCACCTCTCAACAACCATCACCGGACGCCTGGCTTGCGCCCTGATGTGTCAGATCCGGTTCGCGACCCGGCTCCCTGTCCAATGACGCCATCAGTATGGGAGCGACGATTGCGGCGGGGATGGATGAGGACGACGAAATCTGCAAACGACTGATATCGCCGCGATTTCTTTCACCGCGCAAGATTATTATCCCCGCGAGCGGATCAAAAGATCATCTCTAAGTCCTGTAAGCTTCCAACTCCGCGTGCAGTATCGCGGCACTTACTTCGATCGCCGTAATATCGTCAGCGATTAGCCGATAAAGCGGTGTCTGATCGCCAGGCGCGCGCGCTCCAAGGTGCTGAGCGATGTACTTGATTGCAGCAACGGTCGCGGCAAACCTATCGTGAAGAACGGGCTCATGGTGGGCGAGCCGGTTGCGTGACTGGTAGATAGTCTCAAGATTGTCGGCGACGTCGGAGCGCTTTATTCGCTTGTTCGGGAACACCTTCTTGAGTGTCGGCCGCCAAAGCGTGTGCTCATAATCGGGACCGCATAAACGCTTCCAGATGTAGAAAGTCAGCTCCGCAATGATCTTGCCATCGGTGACCTGGATATGCGTTCGACGGAGCTTGGACCTCTGCGTATGGGATAAGTTCGCGGGGCGGCCGTTCGGGAATGCCAGCGCGTCAAGCCCATGCTTGGTAGCCTGCGCAAGTTTAGCGTATTCGGCCCGACGCGCGCTATCGAGCGCCTGCACGATCTTGGCCTTCTCGCTTTCTTTCCAATGGAAGGGTGCCGGTGGGCTCAGAAGCCAGCCCGCCTGGCCGAAATGCTGCCCGAGATTTTCACAGATCGAGTTCCGCAAGGAAATCTCGATGACCGCGATGATATTCATCAAATCGGCACCGAGGCGCAGTGTCTTCTGATGGAATTCGATTGCAGCCCGGGCGTTGCCGGTGAGCTGGTAAAGCTTGCCCAACCTCTCGGGCGACAGCAGCTTCGTGATCTCCGCTAAATCTGCATCCTCTATCGGCAAGTTGACGCTCCCGTCACTCTCACATATATTCAACCTCGAAAAGTCGAGATCAGATTGGCAGTTTGCTTTCGAGCATTACGAATCCTCGACTTCCCAAATTGAAAAGGCGCTCCTCGGGGCGTCTTTTCTGTTTAATCTAAGGGAAGTATCGGGCGCCACACAAGCCTACCCCTACCCCTACCCCTACCCCTCACCCACCGCCCGTTCCCGCAACATCCGCCGGATCACCTTCCCCGACGTCGTCAGCGGCAGCGCGTCGACGAACGCCACCTCGCGCGGATATTCGTGCATCGACAGCCGCATCTTCACCCAATCGCGGATCTCCGCCGCCAGCGTGTCGCTCGCCTTAAATCCCGGCGCCAGAACCACATAGGCCTTGACGATCTCGGTGCGCAGCGCATCGGGCTTGCCGACCGCCGCCGCCATCTGCACGGCCGGATGGCCGGTCAGGCAGTCCTCGATCTCGGCCGGGCCGATGCGGTAGCCGGATGAGGTGATGACGTCGTCGTCGCGACCGAGGAAGGTGACGTAACCGTCTTCGTCCTGCCGGCCGAGATCGCCGGTCAGCAGCCAGTCGCCGGCGAATTTGCGCGCGGTCGCATCCGCGTCGTTCCAATAGCCGAGAAACATCACCGGATCGGCCCGCGCGATGGCGATCTGGCCGACCGCACCCGACGGCAGCACCGCGCCGGCCTCATCGACGATCGCCACCTTATGCCCGGGCACCGCCTTGCCGATCGCCCCCGGCTTGCTCACGCCAAGCGCGGCGTTCGAGGACAGCACGAAATTGCACTCCGTCTGCCCGTAGAATTCGTTGACATTGATGCTGAGCGTACGGCTTGCCCAATCATGCGTCTCCGCCCCCAGCGCCTCACCGGCGGCACCTATGGTGCGGAGCTTGAGATCGTATCGCTGGCACGGATCGGGCACCGATTTCATCAGCCGCAAGGCCGTCGGCGGAATGAAGCCGTTGCGCACCTTCATCTCGGCCATGATCCGGTAGGCCATGTCCGCGTCGAATTTCTGCGCCGGCGAAGAGACCACGGGCACGCCGAGCATCAGGCTGGGAAGCAACGCGTTCAGCAGTCCGCCCGCCCAGGCCCAGTCCGATGGCGTCCACATCCGGTCGCCCGGTTGCGGAAAGCCCTCATGCGCGAACTGGATGCCAGGAATATGTCCGGACAGCACGCGGTGCCCATGCAGCGCCCCCTTCGGCGCGCCTGTCGTGCCCGAGGTGAAAATCATCAGCGCCGGCTCGTCCGGCCCGGTCGGCGGCACGTCGAAGCGTGGCGCATGACGCTCGACAAGGCTGCCGAAGGAGACGACGCCATTACTGTCGTCAGAAGCATCGACGCTAATCACCGTCTTCAATTCCGGCAGCCGGTCGCGAATCTCGCGGATACGCTTGAGGCCGAAACCATTGGTCACGACGGCGGCCGCGCCCGATGTCTTCAACCGATATTCCAGCGCCTCTACGCCGAAAAGCAGCGCCAGCGGCACCGCGATCGCGCCCATCTTGTAGATCGCCATATGGGCGATCACGGTCTCGAAGGATTGCGGCAGCAGCAGCGCCACCCGATCGCCTTTTGTGAGACCGAGCGCGACGAGCCCATTGGCAAGCGAGGCCGAGCGCGCCGCAAGCGCGCCATAGCTCATCGAAAGATGATCGCCATCCGGGCTGAAGTGCTGAAGACAGATCCGCTCTGGCTCGCGCGCCGCCCAATCGTCCGAGCACACACGGCCGATGTTGAAATCCTCAGGGATCGTCCAGGCGAAATCGCGGTAGAGATCGTCATAGCGAGCGCGCGGCGGCAGCTTCATGGGCGCAGGATCATCGATGGGGTCTCAGTCTCGGTCTTGGGGCAAAAGTCCGTTTATGCTGCAGCAGCTAACACCGTGGGCGCGGCTCACGCAAGCGTGAAGCCCGGATCGCCCTTCCCACCCCAGGGCGCGCATGGTTGTTTGCTGCCGCCGCTGCCAATCTGACCGGTCGTGCCCTAGATAGGGGTAGCGCCAGGGTTTCTTTTCTCATCACGGAGCGATTTCATGGAATACGTCAAATTCGGCGGCACCGGCCTCGAAGTCTCGAAGATCTGCCTGGGCTGCATGACCTTCGGCGAGCCCGGCCGCGGCAATCACAGCTGGACGCAGGCCGAGGAGCCGAGCCGCGCGCTGATAAGGCAGGCGCTCGAAGCCGGCATCAATTTCCTCGACACCGCCAACACCTATTCCGACGGCTCGTCCGAGGAAATCGTCGGGCGAGCGATAAGGGATTTTTCGCGGCGCGACGAAATCGTGCTCGCCACCAAGGTATTCAACCGTATGCGCCCCGGACCGAACGGCGCCGGCCTGTCGCGCAAGGCGATCTTCGACGAGATCGACAACAGCCTGAAGCGCCTCGGCACCGACTATGTCGACCTCTATCAGATCCACCGCTTCGACCCGACGACGCCGATCGAGGAGACGCTGGAGGCGCTGCATGATGTCGTGAAATCGGGCAAGGCGCGCTATATCGGCGCTTCATCAATGCATGCCTGGCAGTTCGCCAAGATGATCTACACCTCAAGGGCCAATGGCTGGACGCCCTTCGTCAGCATGCAGGACCATCTGAACCTGCTCTACCGCGAGGAAGAGCGCGAGATGCTGCCCTTCTGCCAGGACCAGAAGATCGCCGTCATCCCCTGGAGCCCGCTGGCGCGCGGCCGCCTGACCCGCGACTATGACGAAAAGACCGCCCGCAGCGAGACCGACGAGTTCGGCAAGACGCTCTACCAGCAGGCCGAGGACGCGGACCGCGCGATCATCGGCAAGGTAGGCGATCTCGCCAAGAAACACGGCGTCTCCCGCGCCCAGATCGCCACCGCCTGGATCCTGCAGAAGAGCGCCGTCACCGCCCCGATCATCGGCGCCTCGAAATCCGGTCATATCGACGATGCCGTCGGCGCGCTCTCGGTCAAGCTCTCGGCCGAGGATGTCGCGGCGCTGGAAGAGCCCTACGTGCCGCACCGCGTCGAGGGCTTCAAGTAAGGTCTTAGGACACCGCCTGCCCCCCGGAGTGGGGCAGGCGCACGATCCACGTCAAGATATCGCCCCTTGAGGATATCACCATGACCGTCATCCCCTTCGAGGCCCGCCGCTTCCGCTCGACGGCCGCCTATTACACCCGCTACCGCGTCCCCTATCCCGACGAGCTGATCACCCGTGTCGCCGAGCGCGCCGGCCTGCAGCCAGGCGAGCGCCTGCTCGACCTCGGCTGCGGCCCCGGCCAACTCGGCATCGCCTTCGCCCGCCTGACAGGCGCAAAGGTCACCGGCATCGATCCCGAACCGGAGATGCTGGAGACGGCGCGCGCCGATGCCGACAAGGCCGATGTCGCCGTCGATTTCATCCAGGGCTCGTCCTATGATCTTGGCCCATCGCTTGCACCGCTGAAGATGACGGTCATGGGCCGCTCCTTCCACTGGATGGACCGCCCGGCGACGCTCAAGGCACTCGACGCGATCACCGTCGAAGACGGTTGCGTCGTGCTCTTCGGCGATCGCCACATAGCCTCCACGCCGGATTGGCGCGCCGCCGTCAACGCGCTCTCGGAAACCTTCGCGCCGGAACGCAACGCCGACCGCGAGCGTCGCAAGGGTCCGGACTGGATCGCCCACGAAACCGTCCTGCTGCACTCGCCCTTCAGCCATCTCGAGCGGATCGGCATCGTCAGCGAGCGCCAGCTGGCCGCGGACGACATCATCGGCCGCGCCTTCTCGACCTCGGTCACCTCGCCGGAAACGCTGGGCGACAAGGCGGAAGCCTTCGAAAGCGAGCTGCGTGATGCGCTGGCACGGCTTTCGCCCGACGGCCGCTTTGCCGAGACAGTCGAGATCAGCGGCCTGATCGCCCGTCGCGGCTAACTCTTAGCCGGCGAAAGAGCGTCGCGCGTCGTGAACAGGAAATTGTCGGACAGCTCCCGGCTCTCCACGGCGCGCGCCAGGATGACCGCGCCCATCATCGCCGACAGCGTCGTGAAGCCCTTGGCGCGGCGCTCTTCCGCGCTGTCGCCGGGCACGATCTCGGAGAGTATATCGACCAGCGCCAACAGCCCGTCATTGAAGGTCGAGCGCACGGCACCTTGGCTGCGGCTCACCTCCTGCACCAACGAGGCGAAGACGCAGCTGCCGCCGGGATCATCGACGCTGCAACGGGAGAGATAATGATTGAGGAGTGCATCGAGCGGCGCATCCGGGGCACTTGTTATGATCTCGTTCCAACGGATCTTCACCCGCTCGATCAACGCCCGGCTCACTTCGAGCGCCAGATCTTCCTTCGACTGGAAATGCCCGTAAAAGCCGCCATGGGTCAGCCCCGCGGCCTTCATGATCTCGGCCACGCCTGTCGATTCGAACCCCTTCTCGCGAAACAGCACGCCCGCGACACCGAGGATCTTCTCCCGGTTCTCCGCGAATTTCTCCCGGCTGACGCGCATAGCAAGGCTCCTAAAAAACACCGCTTGACAATTTATATGACGCACATCATCAATAATCAACAATGATGATGGCCATCATCTAAATATTTGTATTAGCCTCCGGCAACATCATACGGAACAGCCCCCATGGTCTCCACTGCACTTGCCTCCACGCTGGCGCGGCGCAACATCCACTACGGATGGGTCGTCGTCGCCGCCACCTTTCTCACCATGCTGGTCACGGCAGGCGCCATGGGCGCGCCGGGCGTGCTGATCAAGCCGCTGCAGGACGAGTTCGGCTGGGAGACCTCGCAGATCTCCTCGGCGCTCGCCGTCCGCCTGCTGCTTTTCGGCCTGATGGGACCCTTCTCGGCCGCCTTCATGAATTATTTCGGGGTCCGCAAGGTCATCGTCTTCGCCATGATCCTGATCTCAAGCGGCTTCGTCGGCTCGCTGTTCATGACCGAAATCTGGCAGCTTCTGCTGCTCTGGGGCATCGTCGTCGGCCTCGGCACCGGGCTGACCGCCATGGTGCTGGCCGCCACCGTCTCCGCCCGCTGGTTCACCAAGCATCGCGGCCTCGTCGTCGGCATGTTGTCGGCGAGCTCCGCCACCGGGCAGCTGGTCTTCCTGCCCCTGATGGCGCAGCTGACGGAGAGCTACGGCTGGCGCGCCACCGTCTTCTTCGTCTGCGGCATGATCCTTTTCGCGGCGCTGGTCGTGCTCGCCTTCATGCGCGACCGCCCCTCCGATCTCAACCTCCCCTCCTTCGGCGAGGACCGCATCACCCCGCCGCCGGCTCAAACGGGCGGCCTCCTCACCATGCTCGCCGCCCCGATCGTCGTCCTCAAGGAAGTCTCGAAGACCTCGACCTTCTGGATCCTGTTCGCCACCTTCTTCATCTGCGGCCTGAGCACCAACGGCCTGATCCAGACCCATTTCGTCACGCTTTGCGGCGATTTCGGCATCCTGCCGGTGGCCGCCGCCAGCGTGCTTGCCGTCATGGGCATCTTCGATTTCTTCGGCACGATCGGCTCCGGCTGGCTGTCGGATCGTTTCGACAATCGCTGGCTGCTCTTCTGGTATTACGGCCTGCGCGGTCTGTCGCTGCTCTTCCTTCCCTTCAGCGATTTCTCCTTCTACGGCCTGTCGATCTTCGCCGTCTTCTACGGCCTCGACTGGATCGCCACCGTGCCGCCGACGGTCAAGCTCGCCGCCGAACGCTTCGGCAAGGAAAAGGTCGGCATCGTCTTCGGCTGGGTCTTCACCGGCCACCAGCTGGGCGCCGCCACGGCCGCTTACGGCGCCGGCCTGTCGCGCACCGAGCTGCAGAGCTATCTCCCCGCCTTCTTCATCGCCGGCGCCTTCTGCCTGCTCGCCTCCATCCTGGCGATCACCATCAAGAAATCCGGCCTCCCCACCCCGGCCGTCTCCGTCGCTCACTGAATACATCCTCCGGCCGAACCCATACGGCCGGAAGCCCCACGAAATCAGCCCGATACCCGCATCCCCGTCTTGCGCCATCAGTCAAACGCATGCTAGACACCCGCCTCGTCGGTATCCGTTGCCCCATTGGCGGAATTGGTAGACGCGCTCGACTCAAAATCGAGTTTCGAAAGAAGTGCTGGTTCGACTCCGGCATGGGGCACCACTGGACCGAATTCCAATTGATTTTGTTATTCAAAACTGACGTTTTTGCCTCACACTATTGCACCCCGCACGCGCGGGACAAAACCTAAGCGGAATTTGGCTTTGGCAACGCTCATTCGCCCTACGTTGCAAGGACGAATCAAATCACGTATCGATGCAAGAGGCGCTCTTTTGCGCTCTAAAACTGTAGGGCAGGAATGAGCGACCATTTGAGACCGAACCATCTTGCCAACTTTGCTAGACCACCTCTCAATGAGGTGGTTGTTGGCGTGCAGTTCAATCCTGCTATGGGCTACGGCCAGATCCGGGCGGGTGAAGTTTGGTCACTTTTCAAAGACGGCTTTCCGGCGGTGGAAGAGCAAGTCCCTCTGCCTCCGTCTTTCGAAACGTTCGGTATTCCCTCTCCTCCGACCTTTAATTTTGGTATGGTCAGTGGCGGCCAGCACGATCGCTTTTGGTTTCTCACGGAAGACCAGCAGGAGCTAATCCAGTTTCAAGCTGATCGACTGCTGCACAACTGGAGAAAAGTCCCCGGAGGCGTGCGGGAGTATCCAAGGTTCGAATACATAATTTCATCATTTCAGAATGAGCTCCACGATCTCGAAACCTACTTCGATAGCCTTGCTCCCCAGAGACTGCACTGCACCCAGGCAGAAATCACCTACATCAATCATATCATATTGAATAAGACCGGAACGGGTTCACAGCACTCTGACTGGGTCCGAGATCTGGCGTTTGGGAGGCAAGATCCGGAAGACATCAATTGCACCTGGAGACGTTCGCTCCACATCGATGGCGCTCCAAGGGCGAGATTGATTGTCGAGGCAAAGACAGGCTTTGATTTCTTTCAACAGAGATTATTGTTGTTAAATATTACAGTAAGAGGCTCACCCCTGCGTCCCGACATTGAAGATACGATTGATTTTCTTAAATACGGGCGTGAAATAATAATAAGCGAATTTGCGTCGATGACGACCGACTTCGCGCACGGCATCTGGGAGAGGATATCATAGTGGCTAACATTGCGACCGGCAGCAGTTCCTTTCCCTCGTTCTTGCCCAGCAAAGCCTCGACCGGTGTTTTCAATAAGCGAATTATGCAAACCGTTTCGCATGATTGGCACGAGGCCGTTTCCTCTCGCCTCGAATACCTTACACGGCTCCCGCATAATTGGGATGGTTACGGTGGAAAGCCTGTGAGCTTTCTCCTGGCTCATTTCACGATGAGCATGCTCTCGTCTGCGTGTCCGCTTGGATCGTCGGCTCCGCAGCTTGTCCCAGGTCATAACGGCGACCTGCAGGCCGAGTGGCACACGCTAGAGTACGACATCGAGCTCCATGTTCTTGCTCCTTACCGAGTCACAGCCGTAAGGTGTGCGGGTGATGACGTCGAAGAGATTCAGCTTACAAACGATTTTACTGTAGTGGCTGAGTGGCTCAATGCGATGGAGGTGGCCGTTGCCGCTCGACAAGCCGCCGCATGATGCCGCCGGAAACGTCGAGGTACACGACCATGCGGGCATTCTTGCAGATCACGGGGTGATCCGCCGCATTTCTGCCGATCATCTTGTTGACGACGAGAAAACTGGCGGTAAACGGGTTTCAACCATGGCATTTGGCGCTTCTAGCGGCGTCAATGGCGGCATGTCTGTTGACCTTGAGGAATCGATTGCCGAAGCGGGATTGGACCCACGAACTTTTGTGATATCACCGCCCTTC
>NZ_DDHH01000081.1:0-20258 GCF_002338015.1 Rhizobium sp. UBA1881 | reverse complement strand
GGCGATCCAGATGGCCGGCCAGCGCGCGCTGAAGGCCGGACAGACGCTGAAGAAGACGCTGCAGCTCGCAGCCGATTTCCGCAAGACCGACAACGACACGCCGATCGTCCTTATGGGCTACTACAACCCGATCTACGTACACGGCGTCGAACAGTTTCTCGACGACGCCCTGGAAGCCGGCATCGACGGCCTGATCGTTGTCGACCTGCCGCCGGAAATGGATGACGAACTCTGCATCCCGGCACTGCGCAAGGGCATCAATTTCATTCGGCTGGCCACCCCGACCACCGATGAAAAGCGCCTGCCGGTCGTTCTCAAAAACACCTCCGGCTTCGTGTATTACGTGTCGATGAACGGCATCACCGGCTCGGCGCTGCCGGATCCGACGCTGGTCGCCGGCGCCGTCAAGCGCATCAAGAACCACACCGATCTGCCGGTCTGCGTCGGCTTCGGCGTCAAGACGGCCGATCACGCGAAGGTCATCGGCGCGTCTGCCGATGGCGTCGTCGTCGGCACGGCAATCGTCAATCAGGTAGCCCTCAGCCTGACCAAGGACGGGAAGGCGACAGCCGATACCGTACAGGCTGTCGCAACGCTCGTTCGCGGGCTGTCATCGGGAACACGTTCGGCGCGCCTTGTTGCTGCCGAATAGTTTTCCCACATTGGCAAGAGTTAATCAGGAGTTTTCGACTTGAACTGGATCACCAACTACGTTCGCCCCCGCATCAATTCCATGCTGGGCCGCCGCGAAGTGCCGGAGAACCTCTGGATCAAGTGCCCGGAAACGGGCGAAATGGTCTTCCATAAGGATCTCGAAGACAACAAGTGGGTCATCCCGGCTTCCGGCTATCACATGAAGATGCCGGCCAAGGCTCGTCTCACCGATCTCTTCGACGACGGCGCCTATGAAGCGCTGATCCAGCCGAAGGTCGCCCAGGATCCGCTGAAGTTCCGCGATTCCAAGAAGTACACGGACCGCCTGCGCGATAGCCGCATCAAGACCGACCAGGAAGACACGATCGTTGCCGGCGTCGGCAAGGTTCGCGGCCTGAAGCTCGTCGCCGTCGTGCATGAGTTCAACTTCATGGGCGGCTCGCTCGGCATCGCTGCCGGTGAAGCGATCGTAAAGGCCTTCGAGCGCGCCATCGCCGAGAAGTGCCCGCTGGTCATGTTCCCGGCATCAGGCGGCGCCCGCATGCAGGAAGGCATCCTCTCGCTGATGCAGCTGCCGCGCACCACCGTTGCAGTCGACATGCTGAAGGAAGCCGGACAGCCCTACATCGTCGTGCTGACAAACCCGACGACCGGCGGCGTCACCGCTTCCTACGCCATGCTCGGCGATATCCACATGGCCGAGCCCGGCGCCGAAATCTGCTTCGCCGGCAAGCGCGTCATCGAGCAGACCATCCGCGAAAAGCTGCCGGAAGGCTTCCAGACGTCGGAATACCTGCTCGAGCACGGCATGGTCGACATGGTCGTCAAGCGTCATGACATTCCTGATACGCTCGCGCGTGTCCTGAAGATCCTGACGAAGAAGCCGGCTGCCGTTGCCAACGAAAACAACGGCACGCTTGCGATCGCCGCAAGCGCCTGACCGCAAACATCACGGGCGGGTTGAGCGATGATACCCAGAGGTCAGACCGCGGTGAGCGAAGCAGCACAGGAAATCGACAAGCTCATGGGATTGCATCCCAAGGGCTTCGATCTGTCGCTGGATCGCATTACCCGCCTGCTTGCCGTTCTCGGCGATCCGCAAAAGAAGTTGCCGCCGGTCATCCATGTGGCGGGCACGAATGGCAAGGGCTCCGTCACCGCCTTCTGCCGCGCGCTTCTGGAAGCGGGCGGCTATAGCGCCCACGTCCACACTTCGCCGCACCTCGTCAACTGGCACGAGCGCTATCGCATCGGCGTCGAGGGCGGACGCGGTAAGCTCGTCGATGACGCGGTCTTTGCAGACGCGCTGCGCCGGGTCGCCGCCGCCAATGCCGGCCAGAAGATCACCGTTTTTGAAATCCTGACGGCGGTCACCTTCATCCTGTTCTCCGAGCATCCGGCCGACGCGGCCATCATCGAAGTCGGCCTTGGCGGCCGTTTCGATGCCACCAACGTCATTTCCGACCCCGCCG
This sequence comes from Rhizobium sp. UBA1881, assembly GCF_002338015.1. Lineage (NCBI taxonomy): Bacteria > Pseudomonadati > Pseudomonadota > Alphaproteobacteria > Hyphomicrobiales > Rhizobiaceae > Rhizobium > Rhizobium sp. UBA1881. Next base: position 18,132 of record NZ_DDHH01000081.1, on the reverse strand, counting down.
TGTCGGTCATCATGCCGATCTCGCTCGATCACCAGCCCTATCTCGGCGACAGCGTCGAACTGATCGCCGCTGAGAAGGCCGGCATCATGAAGCGCAAGCGGCCTGTCGTCATCGGCAAGCAGGAATATGATGCAGCACTCGACGTGCTGATCTCCACCGCCGAGCGTCTCGGTTGCCCGACCGCCGCCTTCGGCCAGGATTTCATGGCGCATGAGGAATATGGCCGGCTCGTCTATCAGGACGAATTCGGCCTAGCCGACCTGCCGCTGCCGAGGCTCCCCGGCCGCCATCAATATGCCAACGCCGCAGCCGCCATCCGCGCCGTCAAGGCCGCGGGCTTCACCGTCACCGAAGCGATGATGGAGAAGGCGATGGCCACGGTCGAATGGCCGGGCCGCCTGCAGAAATTGAGCGATGGCAAACTGATGGCAAGCGCGCCCTCGGGTGCCGAGATCTGGGTCGATGGCGGCCATAATCCCGGTGCCGGCGAAGTCATCGCCGAAGCCATGGCCAATTTCGAGGAAAAGCAGCCGCGCCCGCTCTTCCTCATTATCGGCATGATCAACACCAAGGACCCGATCGGCTATTTCAACGCATTCAAAGGCCTGGCGGAAAAGGTCTATTGTGTGCCCATTCGCGGAAGCGACGCGATGATCGACCCCGTCATCCTCGCCAACGCCGCCTATGACGCCGGTCTGGTTGCCGAACCGATGTCCACGGTCGGCGAAGCACTGGAAGCGATCCGAGACACAGCCTTCGAGCGCGAACAGCCGCCACGCATTCTGATTGGCGGATCGCTCTACCTGGTCGGCGACGTCCTTGCCGACAACGGCACACCCCCCAAATGAAAAAAGCCCGGCATCGACCGGGCTTTTTTCATTCTATTGTCCTGAACGATCAGGCTGCGCTGGAAATCCAGCTCGAAAGAGCGGTCTTCGGAGCAGCGCCAACCTTGATGTCGGCAACTTCGCCAGCCTTGAACATGGCAAGCGTCGGGATCGAGCGCACGCCGAACTGGGCGGCGAGCTCAGGATTTTCGTCGATGTTGAGTTTGGCAACCTTCACCTTGCCCTGGAACTCGACGGCGAGTTCTTCGAGGCTCGGAGCGATCATCTTGCACGGGCCGCACCATTCAGCCCAGAAATCGACAACGACGGGTTCTGCGGATTCCAGAACTTCAGCCTGGAAATTATTGATATCGACTTTCACGGTAGCCATAAGGCCGCTCCTTTAAAGGATTCCTGTTGAAGCACATGTGATGGTGCGCCGGCGGGATTTCAATGACCGGTATTTCACTTTGTTTTGAGCTGTGCAAGCGCCAATGCCATGGCCTCAGGCGTCAGCGTGTGCACGGAGCCGTTCTCGGTATAGACCAGCACGCAATCGATCCGCTTGCCGGGATAGAGCGGCGCCATGATCGTCTGGTAGATGGCAAGCTGCGCCCGATGCGCGAAGGGAATGGCCGCTGCCGTCTCCGGCGGCACGCGATTGGTCTTGTAGTCGAGGATGACCACACGGTCGTCGAGCACCGCCAGCCGGTCGACGCGACCCGAGACAGCATAGTCACGCCCGCCGAGCGTAAGCGTCCCCATGATCGAGACTTCCGCCTGCGCATGAGCGTCGAATACCGGCTGCAGATCCGCCACGTCCAATAGTTTCAGAACCGAATCGATTAACCTGTCGCGCTCATCCTGCGGCCAGAAACGGGCCGCACGCTCGACATAGCGTCTGGCGGCGTCCGCGCGTTCCGAAAGCGGTATCTCGGGCAAGGTCTGCAGCATCCGGTGCAGCAGGCGGCCTTTTTGCAGCGCGCGGTCGGATTTCGGCTTGTCGGTGAAGAGCGGCGAGGCCACGAGAAGATTGTCGGCCTCTTCGTCGATGATCGTTCCGGCCCCGGAAGGGCTAAGGGGTCGAGGTAGCTTCTTCTGCGGTGGCAGCGGGCGATTGAGGTCGAAGGGCAGGGCATCACGGGCGGCGGTCTGCTCGACATGGTCGGCACGCTCGAACATCCGCTCCATCGTCGGCACGCGCCATTCGACGCCCTGCCAGTCGCCATCTGGCCCGGAGAAAGTGGCGGCTTCGACATGCGGATGGCTGTCGTCCATCGCAGCCGTAATCATCGCATGCCAGGTGTCGGTGTTGAGCCGCACGCCCCTGTAGCCGCAGACAATCAATTGATCGGCGGCGCGCGTCATCGCCACGTAGAGAAGCCGGCGATATTCCTCTTCCGCCAGCACCTGAATACGTGCGGCGTCGGCCTGTGTCAGCGAATTGCTGAGATCGCCGAGCGGCACCCAGACCGGCAGCGGCGGCCGCTCGCCGCTCTGCTCCAGAAGTCTCAGCTTCGGCATATGCGAATGCGTGAATGCCTTGGAGCCGCCATCGACCAGAAACACGATCGGCGCCTCAAGCCCCTTCGAGGCGTGCACGGTCATGATCCTGACCTCGTTGCGGCCCTTGTCCTGCTCGCGCTTGACGACGGGGGCCTCAAGCTCAAGCGTTGAGATAAAAGACTGCAGGCCGGGCAGGGCGGCGGTCTCGTGGTCAAGCGTGAAGGTGAGGAACTCGTCGAGAATGTCGCTCGCCTCGGTCCCCAGCCGCGCGAGAAATTGACGTCTCCCGCCATGAACGCCAAGCACGCGGGCGTAGAAGTCGTGAACCGGGAGGCTCTTCGATTCCTCGAGAAACAGCCGAAGCCGCTGCACCACCGCGCCAAGACGCTCATTGCCATCTGCCGCATAGGCCTGCAGATGCGCCCACACGCTTTGGCCGTCGCCGCGCAGCGCCGCCACCGCGAAGATGTCGTCTTCGTTGAGATCGAAAAGCGGGCTTTTCATAACGGCCGCCAGCGAAAGGTCGTCTTCCGGCAAGAGCAGGAAGCGGCCGAGCGCGACCAGATCCTGGATCGCGATGTGGCTGGTGAGCCGCAACCGGTCGGCACCGGCAACAGGAATATTGCCGCGCCGCTTCAGCGCGCGCGTGAGCGCGTTGACGAACGCGTCGCGCTTGCGCACCAGGACCAGAATGTCGCCGGCCTCGATCAGCCGCTCCTTGCCCTTTTCGATGATCGTCTTCTTGCCGACCATCATGTCGATCGTATGCGCCATGCGTCGCGCCAGAATGGCGGCCGGCGCGCTTTCCGGCGTCGCATCGAACGGCGCCGTCCAGTCCTCGTCCTTGATCGCGACCTCAGGCGCAATCATCTCCCAGAGATCGACGGCGCCGGGGTGGCCGATACGGTTGGAGCGATGCACCACCGGCTCGCCACCGGCGCTCAGTCCGCGCGCATTGTCGGGCGGCGTGAATATGTGGTCGACGGCGGCAAGCACGTCGGAGGTCGATCGGAAAGAGAGCGGCAATCGAACCGAGGAGAAATCCCGACCGCTCTGCGAAACGCGTTGCCGCGTGCGCCGGCTTTCTTCCGAGAAACGTTCGGGTCGCGCGCCCTGAAACGAATAGATCGACTGCTTCTCGTCGCCGACGGCAAATAGCGTGCGCACCACGTCGCGCGCGCTTTCGCCGGAGAAGAAATCCTCCGCCAGCGATTGGATCACGCTCCACTGGATCGGGCTGGTATCCTGCGCCTCGTCGACGAGAATGTGGTCGATACCCTGATCCAGCTTGTAGTGGATCCACGGTCCGACATCGCTCTTGTTCAGGAGATCGGCGGTGCGGGTGATCAGATCTTCGAAGTCGAGCTGGCTTCGCTGCTTCTTGAGATCGTCGTAGTCCCGATTGAGCCTGTCGGCGAGCACAAGGGCGGCGCGCGTGGCGTCGAACATGCGCACGATCTTCAGCCGGTCGCGGCAGGCAGCCACATGCGCACGGGCCGCGGCAATCGCATCGGTAAGCTCCGGCGCCTGCGCCAGCATCGCCTTCACGGTGAACTGCCCATTCGCTTTCGGTTCGCCCTTGGCGGTGAGAAAGATCTTTTCCAGTGTTGGAATCCGGCGAAGGATATCCGTTTCCCGCACAACACTCTTAAGCGCGGAAGCCACGTCCTGCGCCTTGGCGCCGCCCTTGCTGTCCGCAAGCTCCAGATAGAGGCTGAGCGTGCCGCCGGCCAAACCCGGCAGCGGCCAGTATTGCCCGGCGATCGCCAGCTCCGTGTCACCTTCGGAAAGACCGAGCTCCGCCCGCAAGACATTGTCGAGGCCGCCATTCTGCTCTGCGGCCTGGGTGAAAGCCTTGATCGCATTGCGGTTGGCGACGATCTCACCAAGCAGCGTTTCCAGCCCGGATTCGTCGCCAAGGTTGAGAACATAAGAGAAGGCATCCGCCAGCGCCTTGTCTTCCTCGGGCGTCGTCGCCGTCAGCAGCGAGCGCCGCGCGTCGGCAAGCAGCGTCGCGGCTGCCCGGTCGTCGAGCACCGAAAAGTGCCCTGCCACGTTTGCCTCCAGCGGAAACTGATGCAGCAGCGCTTCGCAGAAGGCGTGGATGGTCTGGATCTTCAACCCGCCGGGCGTCTCCAGCGCCTTGGCAAAAAGCCTGCGCGCCTCCGCGAGCTTGAGGAAGTCGGGCGGCGTCCCCTCGATCTGGGCAATGCGCTTGCTGAGCTCCTCGTCTGAGAGAACAGCCCATTCGGCCAGCCGATCAAACACGCGGTTCGACATTTCGGAGGCAGCCGCCTTCGTATAGGTCAGGCAAAGGATCGCCGAGGGCCGGGCGCCAGATAGCAGCAACCGGATCACCCGCTGTGTCAGGACGTGCGTCTTGCCCGATCCGGCATTGGCCGAAACCCAGGCCGATCGGCGCGGGTCGGATGCGATCGATTGCTGCACCGTCGTCCAGCTGGTCCAATCGTGCGGGTCGTCGCCCTCAGGCAGTGCCGTTTCGTCACTCATCATTGCTGGCCTCATCGCTTTCGGCCGTCGACCACTCCGAGACGCGCGCAAGGTGATCGTAATCGCCGCCGAACTCGAATTGCTGCGCGGGAATAAGCCGCGAGGTGAAACCCTTCTCGCCGGATTGCAGCAGGGCCACGAATTTCACCAGCTGATCGATCGAATCGCCAGCAAGCTCGATCGCCGATTTAGCCTTGTCGCTGCGCGCCGAGAATTCGTTATTGACGGTATCGACCTGGAACCGGCTTCCCGGCCGCAGCCGCACATAGAGCAGATCCTGCGGCACCAGCTTGCCCGTATCCATGAACCCGCCGGCCTTCAACACCTCGGCCTCCAGCGCCAGCTGCGGATCAAGCAGCGCGCGCGCCTGCGCGGGCGAGGGGTTGTAGCCCGTCTTGTAGTCGATCAGATCGGCGGAGTGCGGGCCGGTGATGTCGATCCGGTCGGCAACGCCGCTAAGCCGGATATCGACCTGCTCGAGCTGCATGGCGCCGCGCACTTCGGTGAGTGTCCGCTGAAGCCCCGGCCGCCGCTCCGCTTCCCAGGCGAGGAACGAGCGCGCCACCTCGCGGAAACGCGGCCGCCAGACGGCATCGATATGCGCCGGCAGCTGCTCCATGTCGAACAGCTCGGTAAGGATGCGCTCCATCGCCGCCGTTCCGTCAGGCGTGCCGGCGATGTTGCTCTCGCGGATGAACCTGTCGATGATCTTGTGATAGAGCGTCCCGCGCTCGGCAGCCCCCGGGTCACGGTTGAAGGCATCGACGGCGTCGAGCTTCAAAACGCGGCGCGCATAGATCGCATAGGGGTCACGCCGAAGCCGGCCGACCTCGCTGAACGAGTAGGATTTCGGCTGCACCTCGCGCGGCGGCGTCGGGCTCGGTCGTTGCGCCGGCGCTTGCCGCTGGCCCTCGTCCAGCAGACCCGCCCAATGCACGAACTGCTCGCCCCGATCCTTCAGCGTGGCTTCGAAACTCTTCCCGCAGAAAGCCATCAGCCGCTGCAGCCAGCGCGAGGCGACGGTGGGCGTCGAGCCTTTGCGCAGTGCGCGCGTATAGACGAGATGCCGCGTCCCGTTGGCCATCTCGAAGTCATGCGCCAGCTGGCCGATGCGGCGCTCCGGCGGCTCAAGGCCGATCTCAGTCTTCATCGACCGCGAGATGAAGGGATTGTTGGCCGTCTGGCCTGGCCACGACCCCTCGTTCAAGCCGCCGAGGATCAGCGTATCGACGCTCTGCAGGCGGGCTTCCAACGTGCCGAAGATGAAGAGCCTGGGATGGCTCAGCGCTTGCGGCTTCACCGCCTGTCCGGCCGAGAGCGCCGCCATGATATCGATCCACTGCGCCCCATCCGCCTCGATCTGGCCGTCGGTGCCGATCACCTCGCCAAGCAAGGTCGCCAGCGTGTCGCCTGCCTCGCCGGACCACAGCCCGGAGAGATCACCCTTCTCGTCGCGCGCGACCGCCTCGATGGCGCGGCCGGTGCGATCGGCCCAGTCGGAGAGCGTGAAGCGTGTGGTCAGGCCGCGGCTCGCGGTGTCGTGGCGCACCAGAGCGGAAGCGAGCGGTTCGGTCGCCTCGCCGACCCGGCGGGCAAGATCGCGCGCCAGATCGATTGCGTGGACGGGAAGGGCCTTGCGCCAATGCGGCGCATGCCGGTCGAGCGCCTGCTCGGAGAGTTGATGTTCGAGCAGCGGCCCAAGCGCGCTGATATCGACCTCCGCCACGCCGCCGCGCAAGGCCAGCAATTCGAGCGCAGCCACCGCCTCGGAGAGCGCGCCGCGCTCCAGCCCGAACCGCGCCAGTGGATGCTTCAGCAGGCTGACGATCGCCACCGGATCGCCCGGTCGCAGCGCCGCTTCGAGCAGCAACTGCAGCAGAGTTCCCTGCGGCATCGCCGCAAGCGGCGTACCGGCGGAGTCGTCGGCAACGATGCCGAAGCGTGATAGCTCTGCCATCACGCGGCGGGCGAGGTTGCGGTCCGGCGTAATCAGCGCCGCGCGGCTTTCGCCGTCCTTGCCCGGTTGCTCCAATGCCAGCCGAAGCGCAATGGCGATCGCCGTCGCCTCTTCGCGCTCGTTGCCCGCTTCGATCAGCGATACATCGGCGAAGGCCGCGGCGATATCGCTCTCCGAAAGCGTCGTCTTCCACCGGCTCCAATCGCTGGTCGCCTCGGATGGAGACAGCGCATGCGAGAGGATCTGCGCGCGCACCGCAAGCGCGTCGGGCGCGCTAGCAAGTGTCGAAACATCCTCGCGCGTTAGGCTCAGGCGCTTCAGGAGCTGCGCCAAGCCATATTGCGAATGGCTGCGGCTCGCGGCATCGGCCATATCGGGGGCGACCATCCGCCAGTGCTCATCCGGCATGCCGACGTCGAGGCCGGGCAGCACGATGACGCCCTCACGCCGCGCCGCCACCGCCGCGATTAGATCAGCCGTTGCCGGCACTGAACCGGTTGAGCCGGCGATGATGATGGGCCCGCTTTCGGGCATCGTCGCGATGCGGTTGGCTTCAGCTCTCAGGATTGCGTTGCGGTGCCGAGCGGGCGAGGATTTGCCGAGCTCGTTCAGGCGTTCCGGCCAGAAGGCGCTGGCGATCTGCAGGAACTCCGCTGTCAGCTGCCACCACAGCGCATGATCCCTCGCGCTCAGCGTCGAAAGTTCGCTCCAGTCGCGATCCTCGGTCTCGATAGAATCGATCAGTTCGGCCAGGTTTCTAGCAAGCCAGATCGCGTCGGCCGGGCTGGCGGGCGCGACGAGCGGCGAATCAGAATGAATGCTGCGAACGATCTCCGGCAGCTTGTTGCGCCAAGCCAGGATCAGTCGGGCCAGTTCCAGGAGGCGTGCGGTGTTGGAAAGCGGCTGCGCGAGATCGAGCGTCGCCGGCAGCGCTTCGTCGAAATAGCCGCTATCGTCATCCGTCTCACCAAGCGGCCGGATGATGGGCAGGATCGCGGACCGTCCGCCGAGCAGATCGACGAATTCCGAGCGCAGCACGCGCACGGCGCGCCGCGTTGGCAGATAGATGGTCACCTTGGAGAGCGATAGGGGATCGGCGGGGTCATGGCGAAACAGCGGCGTCAGCCGTCCGTCGCAGAGCGTCTCTGCCAGGGTCGCGAGAAAGGGCAGCCCTCCCGGTATTGTCAGAACCCTGGGCTGGTGCCGCTCGCTCATGACCTATGCCAACGCCCGGTAACGCCGGATCGTCTCTTCCGCGTCGCCGATCGCCTCGGGCGTGCCGACGGTCAGCCAATGTCCCTCGAGCATCATGCCGTAGAGCCGGCCGCGCGCGATAGCCTTGTCGAAATAGATGTTGAGGTTGAAGGCGTCGGCAGGCGCGTCGTCGAGAAACGCTGTCTGCATGGCAATCGCCCCGGCATAGACCACGGGGTCCGGACCATCGGCGCGAACACGGCTCAGCCGGCCTTCCTCATCGCGGTTGAAGTCGTTCTTGCCGTTATGCCCTGTCGTGTCTTCAAGATTGACGCACAGCATCGCCATGTCCATCCGGTCCGCATCGAAGAATCCGGCTAAGCGTCGGAGGTTGCTCGGGCTCTCCGGCCGCTCGCCGATCCAGAAGAGATCAGCATTGGTGACGAATACAGGACCGCGATCGAGCAGCTTCAAGCCCTTCGCCAGGCCACCACCATTGTTCATCAGCCCGGCGCGTTCGTCGGAGATGATGATCTCGAGCGCCTTGTAGCGGCTGAGATGGTCGAGCATCTGGTCGGCGTGATGGTGCACATTGACCACCGCCTTCTCGACGCCTGCTTCTGCCAGCGAATCCAGCGCATAGTCGATCATCGCCTTGCCGTCGATTTTCACCAGCGGCTTGGGGATCGTATCGGTAATCGGGCGCATGCGGGTGCCGAGACCGGCAGCCAGCACCATGGCTTGTTTGATGGTCATATCGTCCGAAACTTATGATTCGCTGGTGACTATTCCAGTCCTTACGCACCACTCGCGCAAGGGGGCAAGCGTTTCATGCTGAAGCGCCACGCTCAAGTAGGAGAGCGTGCGCGGCATGTGCTTCATATAGCCAGGTTTTCCGTCGCGCCGCATCAGCCGAACCCACAGCCCGGCGAGCTTGCAATTGCGCTGCGCCGACATGATCGCCCAGCTTTTCAGGAAGCCCGCCTGGTCGAATCCGCCCTGCGCGCGGCGCAGAGACAGGTAGTGCTCCATCAGCCGGTCGAAGAGATCGGGCTCGATGGTCACGCGCGCATCCTGGGCGATCGAGGCGAGATCGTAGGCCGTCGGCCCTATCATCGCATCCTGGAAGTCGATCAGACCGACCCGCTTTACGCCGGTCTCGTCTTCGCGCCAGATGATGTTGGGTGAATGAAAATCGCGCAGCAGCAGGTTCTTCTCGGCCGCATCAAGCTGGTCGATCAGCGCGTCCCAGATCGCCAGGTATTCGTTGCGCTCCGCATCGGTGACCGGCGCCCCATCGCGTTTCCACGGCAGATGCCAGTCGAGCACCAGGCGCACTTCCATTTTCATGGCCGTGCGGTCGAAATCCGGGATGTGGTGCACGTGGCCGTCGGTGACGCGGATATCCTGCGGGACCGACTGCGCATGCAGGGCCGCGAGGCATGCGACGCTTTCGATATACCGCTCGGCGATCGGCTGGCCGCTCTCGTCGAGAACCCCATCGCTGCCGAGATCCTCGATCAGCAGGATTCCCTGCTCGTAATCGACGTCTTGGATCAGCGGCGTCGCGAAGCCGCGCTCGCGCAATACGTCGGCGATAGCGACGAAGGGATAGGCGTTCTCGGCTATATGCGCCACTTTCGGATAGGGCTTGCCATCGAGCACGGGCGGGCCTTCCGGCAGCGGCGGCCAGTCCATCAGGATACGGCGCATACCGTCGTCGGGATAGATCGCCTCGTAGGCGCGTAGCGACGCATCGCCGGTAAGAAACCGGCGCTTGGCAAGCGGGTAGCCGGCAGCTGCGAGAAAGGCGCGAATGGCGAGCACGCGGTTGATCCGCGCAGCCTGCTTGTCTGGCGCGGCAATCGTCGCCCGGCGCCCCGTGCCCTCATGCGTCAGCGTCAGCACGATCCGGTCATCCGGCAGCTCGCTCTCGGCCATCTCCGGCCATTCCACCAGGCAGATCCCGCTCTGCAGCGCCTCGTCGAAACCGAGCTCAGTTAGTTCCGCGGCATCGCCCAGCCGGTAGAGATCGAAATGCGCGACGGGAATGCGCAGCTCGTAGGATTGCACGAGCGTGAAGGTCGGGCTCGGGACTTCGAGCTCCGCGTCGTCGGCAATCGCGCGAATGAGCGCCCGCGACAGCGAGGACTTGCCGGCACCGAGATCACCCGATAGCGCGAGGCAATCGCCCGGCTTCAGCGCCAGCGCCAGATCCTCGCCAAGACGGTCGGTCGCTGCCTCGTCTTCCAGGAAAAGCGAGATGACAGGCGCGCTTGTCGTCATTCGGCGGCGGCGTAGGAGGGGAGGTTGGCCGAAGGAATCCGGCAAATGACCGTCGTTCCCTTGCCCGGCTGGCTGTCGATGACGACCTGGCCGTTATGAAGGTTGACGAAGCTGTCGACGATCGACAGGCCGAGACCGGCACCACCGCGCTTGCCGCTCTTCGCGCCAGTCGCAAAGCGATCGAAGACGGTCGAGATCATCTCTTGCGAGATGCCGGGGCCTTGATCGGTCACGCTGAAGACGAAATCCGTCCCCTCGCGCTGGCAGGCCAGCGATATCGAGGCGCCCTCCGGCGAAAAATTCGCGGCATTGGACAAAAGCTTGACCAGGATCTGCTTCAGGCGCTGCGGGTCGGCGATGATCGATCCGAGCCGTGCCGGCGCGGTGATCTCCAGCGTCACGCCGCTTTCCTGCAGCCGGTCGGCGATCTGAATCGAGACGTCGTCGAGCAGGTCGCCGAGGTCGATCTCCGAATAGTTCAGCCGCATGATGCCGGCATCGACCGTCGCGAGGTCGAGAATGTCGTTCACCAGCGTCAGCAGCACCGACGAGGAGGTGGAGATATGGTCGATATATTCTGCCTGCCGCTCGTTAAGATCGCCAAGTCCCGGCGTGCGCAACAGGTCGGTGAAGCCGATGATGTTGGTCAGCGGCGAGCGCAGCTCGTAGGACACGTGCTGGACGAAATCGTTCTTCAGCTCGTCGGCCTTGCGCAGCGCGTCGTTCTTTTCCGTCAACGCGCGTTCGGCACGCACGCTGTCCGTCATGTTGACGAAGGTCAGCATCGTCTGCGCGTTCGGCAGCGGAATGACGGCGTAATCGAGCACGAGGCCGGAGAACAGCTCCAGCGTGCCCTGGCTCGAGCGACGCTCGTCGTCGAAGCTGGTGATCAGCTCGGCGAAGGTCTTCCAGCCATCGGGCTTGTCGTAGGACGGCGCGCAGGCATCGCCCAGCGCCCGGATATGGATACCCGGCTTTGCTTCCGCCTCGGTAATGCCCCAGAGCGCGCGGAAAGCAGGGTTCGACAGCTGAATACGCCCATCGGGGCCGAACACGGCCACGCCTTCGGACAGGTGGTCGATCGTTTCGCCCTGAACCTTCACCAGCGTGTTGTAACGCGTCTCGAGATCGACCTGTTCGGTCAGGTTCTCGAACACCCAGGTGGCGCCGCCCTGCGGATGCGCGGTCGCGAAGACGCGCAGCGTCTGGCCGTTCGGCAGGTGCCAGAGGTCGGATTGCGTATCGAGCGCGCGATAGACCGAAAGTGCGGTCTCTTTCCAGGTCTTCCAGTTCAGCTGATCCGGCAGCTTCTTGGCGGCGCGCAGGCGCTCCAGAAGCTCGGCATTGTCAGGCTTGCTCTCGAGGAATGCGATATCGAGCTGCCACAGCGTCACGAAGGCCTGGTTATAGAACTGCAGGCGCTGGTCGCCGTCGAAGATCGCGACCGGGGTCGCCAGGTGGTCGAGCGTTTCGGCGTGGCTCTTCAGCGTCCGCTCCAGCTCGGCGCGAACGGTCTCGACGCCGGAGACATCGACCGCGATGCCGGCCGAACCGCTCGGAACCTTCACATCGACAACGTCGAGGAAGGTGCGGTTGCCGTGAATGACGGTCGAGATCTTGTCGTGGAACGGCGATTCCGGTGTGGCGACGGCGCGGATGCGCTCGCGCGCAATGGTCGTCAGGATTTCGCGGCCCTCGGAGATCGCTTCGTCGGGCGATGCGGCGTCGACGGCAGCGCCATAGGCGTGGTTCACCCAGGTAAGCCGGCCTTCGGTGTCGCGCTGCCAAGCCGGCAGGTCGATGGAGTCAAGCAGGCCCTGGAACGCCGAGATCGACGACATCAGCCGGTCGCGCTCGATCTTCAGTTCGGCAAGCTCGGCGCGCAGATTGTTGAGCGCCACGAAGCGAACGAAGGCGCGGCCGCCGGAAACCCGGCCCTGCGCTTCGAGAACCTCTTCGCGGTGCGTCTCGACGACGATGTCGAAGCTCTTGGCCGACTGCCGCAAGCCGTCGATGGCGCGGTCGAGCTCCGATGCCGAGCGCGGCTTCAGCCAGAGGCCGAATGCCAGAAATTCATTGTCCTGCGGTGCGCCAGTCTCGGCCGGCAGCTGTCCCAGCAGTTCGGGGCGTTCATCGCCGTCCCAGATCACGATGCGGCGGTTCTTGTCGGCGATCAGCGCCTGGTACTGCGAAATGCGCTGCTGCGCATCCGATAGCGCGGAGCGGATCTCGCGGCCTTCGCTCTCGAGATTGCCGCGCTGGCGCACGACCCAGAGCGTGGAAAGAAGGGCTGCCGAGATGACGCCGATCACGACGGAGAAACCGACGACCTGCGTGGAGGTGAAAAGATGCGGAGACGCGGCAGCCTCTGCTGCCGCCTGTGCGAAAACCGGCTCGGCGATCGACGCCATTGCAGTCCCCGCGGCAAAAATCCTTGCCACCTGAGCCAACAAGCCTGATCGCTGCGTCGAAGCCTTGGGGGCATCGACCGGTTTTCCATTGCCCGGGTGACCAGTGCAGCAAGACGGGTAAACGCCGTCTTCTGCCTGTTTGACCAGGCGGTGCATCATTTCCGACATGCGCGGTATGTCTCCGTCCTTTTGTGCCGCATTACGACAAGACATCCCATTTTCGAAGCAAACGGACGCGTCCGTCTCCACGAATCGAGTGTTAAAACAATACTTCGGATAGGATTCGTCGGGAAGATGTGTGCCAAAAAATAAGGGTGCGGCATTTGTCAATGCCGCACCCTCTAGATGTTGTGGATATCAAATCCGCTATTAGTATCTGTAGTGGTCAGCCTTGAACGGACCCTGCGGCGTGACGCCGATGTAGGATGCCTGTTCTTCCGAAAGCTGCGTCAGCTTGACGCCGAGCTTGGCGAGATGCAGGCGCGCGACCTTCTCGTCGAGGTGCTTCGGCAGGATGTAGACCTGGTTCTGATACTGGCCGGGCTTGGTGAAGAGCTCGATCTGTGCCAGCGTCTGGTTGGTGAACGAAGCCGACATGACGAAGGACGGGTGGCCCGTTGCGTTGCCGAGGTTCAGCAGGCGGCCTTCCGAGAGCAGGATGATGCGGTTGCCCTTCGGGAATTCGATCAGGTCGACCTGCGGCTTGATGTTGGTCCACTTCAGGTTACGCAGCGCGGCGACTTCGATTTCGTTGTCGAAGTGGCCGATGTTGCCGACGATCGCCATGTCCTTCATCGCGCGCATGTGGTCGATGCGGATGACGTCCTTGTTGCCTGTCGTGGTGATGAAGATGTCGGCGGTGGAGACGACGTCTTCGAGCGTGACGACTTCGAAGCCGTCCATGGCGGCCTGCAGTGCGCAGATCGGGTCGACTTCCGTGACCTTGACGCGTGCGCCGGCGCCGAGCAGCGAAGCAGCCGAGCCCTTGCCGACGTCGCCGTAACCGCAGACGACGGCAACCTTGCCGGCCATCATCACGTCGGTACCGCGGCGGATGCCGTCAACCAGCGATTCCTTGCAGCCGTACTTGTTGTCGAACTTCGACTTGGTGACGCTATCGTTGACGTTGATGGCAGGGAAGGGCAGAAGGCCCTTCTGGGAAAGCTGGTACAGACGGTTGACACCAGTGGTGGTTTCTTCGGTCACGCCCTTGATCGCGTCGCGCTGCTTGGTGAACCAGCCAGGCGTTGCCGCGAGACGCTTCTTGATCTGTGCGAAGAGGATCTCTTCTTCTTCCGAATGCGGGTTCGACAGCACGTCTTCGCCGGCTTCGGCGCGGGCGCCGAGCAGGATGTACATGGTGGCGTCGCCACCGTCATCGAGGATCATGTTGGAGAGGCCGCCATCGGCCCACTGGAAGATCTGGTCGGTGTAGACCCAGTAGTCGTGCAGCGACTCGCCCTTGACGGCGAAGACGGGAACGCCCGAAGCGGCGATCGCGGCGGCGGCGTGGTCCTGCGTCGAGAAGATGTTGCACGATGCCCAGCGCACTTCGGCGCCGAGAGCGACCAGCGTCTCGATGAGAACGGCCGTCTGGATCGTCATGTGCAGCGAGCCGGTGATGCGCGCGCCCTTGAGCGGCTTCGATGCGCCGAACTCTTCGCGGCAGGACATCAGGCCCGGCATTTCGGTTTCAGCGATCGTGATTTCCTTGCGGCCGAAGTCTGCGAGGCCGATATCGGCGACGACGTAATCTTTTTCAGTGCTCATTGGGTTCTCCATGCTGAAAGCGTCTCAGATGCGAAGGCGCGAAACGAGGTCGCGCGACGAAAAGCTCCGCGCAGGCGCGGTCATGCCAGCCGTTTAGCAGGCTTCCATGACGAAGGCAATAATGATATAAAGAAGTCTTTATATGTTTATATGGTCCGGCGGACCGTTACATATCTTCGCCGAACTTGTTCTGGATCAGCTGGTCCAGCGCGTCGAGCGCCTGTTCTGCCTGGTTGCCGCTGGCCGAGACCAAGACGCTGGAGCCAGGGCTCGCGGCCAGCATCATCAACCCCATGATCGAGTTGCCGCCAACGGTCATCCCATCCTTCGACACGGTGATCGAAGCGTCGAAGGTTTCGACAGTCTGCACGAATTTCGCCGAAGCGCGCGCATGCAGGCCACGCTTGTTGATGATGAGAATTTCGCGGGAGAGCTGGACGGTCATCTGGGGCTCGTTACTTGCCGCTCAAGACGCGGCTGGCGACATTGATGTATTTGCGGCCGGCTTCGGAGGCCTCGGCGAGCGCCTTTTCCATGTTGTCTTCGCCGCGCACTCCGGCGAGCTTGATCAGCATTGGCAGGTTCATGCCGGCGATCACCTCGGTATGTCCGCTGCTCATCACGGAGATCGCCAGATTGGAAGGGGTACCACCGAACATGTCGGTCAGGATGACCACGCCATGGCCGTCATCAGCGTTTGCAACAGCGCCCAGAATGTCCTGGCGTCGCTGATCCATGTCGTCTTCGGGGCCGATACAGACCGTCTCGATGAATTTCTGAGGACCGACAACATGTTCGACCGCATGACGAAACTCTTCAGCCAGCTTGCCGTGAGTGACAAGCACAAGTCCGATCATGATACTACTGCTCCCAATGGCGTATGCAAACGGTAGGCCCAATATCGCAACGCAGCAATCGCGTCCACCGTGGGGGCACATCTTGGCTATGAAAAGCCGAATGGCAAGACAAAAATGCACGGTTTCGCGCGCCTGCTGCCGGTTTCGTGGGCATTAGCGCCCGATTTCGGGGGCTTTGGCCATCAATACCGCCAGCGGAAGCGGCACATTAGGCAGCAACCGAATGACGGGCAGCGTAAGACCCTGCGAAACCACGGTCGTCTCGCCCTCCGGCGGCACCCGATCTGCTCCCGTAGCGTGCCCGGGAAGAACCGCATAATGCATGGGCGCTTCACTTATAAAGGGGAGGCGAACGATGCCGGTTCCGCGCAGCTCGATCATTCCTTGTATGGAAGGCAGGCACGTCGCGATCGCCATGTTGTTCCGTGCCGAGATCATCACCTGATCGTCGGCGACCAATGCCGCATCGATCCGGATCCTGTGCGCCTCGGTAAGACATGCAAAGGCCAGCATAGACTTGCCCCAGCCCGATGGCCCCATGAAGAGAAGCCCGGTCTTGCCGACGACGATCGCCGTCGCGTGAATATTGACCGGGGCCGTGCTCATGAGTTGGGGTCTGCGGGGAGCGCAAGCGTGAAGCGGGCGCCGACCACCTCTTCCGTCTCGGCGTCGATGATGTTTTCGGCGCGCAGCGAGCCGCCATGCGCTTCGGCGATCTGCCGGCTGATCGAAAGGCCCAAGCCGGAATTCTGGCCAAAGCCTTCCGATTCCGGTCTGTCGGTGTAGAAGCGCTCGAAAATGCGGTCGATATTCTCCGCCTGAATGCCCGGGCCGTTATCCTCGATGTAGACGATGCAGCGCGAGCGCGTGCGCACCAGACGAACGGTGATTTTCCCGTCCTGGTCGGAGACGAAGGAGCGTGCGTTCTCGATCAGATTGGTGACGATCTGGCCGATGCGCAGGTCGTGGCCATTGACCAGGAAGCGGGTCTTCACGCCGGGCTTGCGCTCGATCGCGAACTCGATCTGCACTTCCTTCTTGCGGTTGCGGATTTGCCGCGAGATTTCCACGAGGTCGCGAAGCAGAACCTCCAGATCCACCGATCCCGCATCGACGCGCGCAAGCTCGGCATCGAGGCGCGAGGCGTCTGAGATATCGCTGATGAGGCGGTCGAGACGGCGCACATCGTGCTGGATGACATCCATCAGCCGTTTCTTGGAATCGTCCGATTTCGCCAGCGGCAGCGTCTCGACGGCGCTGCGCAGCGAGGTGAGCGGATTCTTCAGCTCATGGCTGACGTCGGCCGCGAAACTTTCGATCGCGTCGATACGGTCGTAGAGCGCGGTCGTCATATCGCGCAGCGCGATCGACAGGTTGCCGATCTCGTCCTGGCGAACCGAGAAATCAGGGATTTCCTCGCGCTCCTTGGAGCCGCGACGCACGCGGATCGCCGCGGCCGAGAGGCGGCGCAGCGGATTGGCGATCGTCGACGACAGCACGAGCGACAAGAGCACGTTGACCAGTGTCGCGACGCCGAAGACGCGCATGATGCCGAGACGCTCGGCATGAACGATATTGTCGATATCGCCCGCCTGCGTCGATAGCAGCAGCACGCCGAGCACGGCACGAAAACGCTGGATCGGCACGGCCACGGAGACGATCAGCTCGCCCTTCTCCGTGGTGCGGACAACGGCGCCGCGCACACCGGTCAGCGCGTTCATGACTTCAGGATAGATCGAGCCGTCGCCGCCGGGCGCTTCCTTGTAGAGCGGGAGGTTGCCCGGCTGCAAAACCTTGTTGAAGATCGTCGTGAACCACTCGCCCCAGGTCTGCTCCTCATCGGCAACCGGTGGAAGGTCGAAGCGCAGCACTTGGCCGCGCGAGTAGAGATGGCGTGAATCGAGAAGCAGGTTCGCGTCGGCATCGAAGATGCGCGCGCGCGTGCGGGTCGGCGAGATCAGCCGGCGCAGCACCGGCGCGACCTTTTCCGGATCGATCGGGAACTCCAGGTCCTCGTCGTTCGGAACCGGCGTAATGCTCTGGCCGGCCTGCAGTTCCAGAAGCTTTTCGGGATCAATGGTGATCGAGTTGGTATCGACCGAGGCCGAAGCCGAGACCGCGCCGGCGATGATCTCGCCCTGCGTCAACAGGCTCTCGACGCGGGCGTCGATGAGCCCCTCGCGAAACTGATTGAGATAGAGAATGCCGCCAACGAGAACGACGAGCGCTGCGAGATTGAAAAAGAGGATGCGGCGCGTCAGGCTGGAAAAGACGGCGTTGCCGAAGATACGGCGAATGATCGTGAAGGGATGCGACCAGCGTCGTCCCCTGACGCGTCGGCCTACGCCGTCTGCGTCATCCAGATCCTTCTCCTGCACCAACTGTGCCAACGACAGCCCTTTCGAAGAGCGGGCCGCGTCCGCGGCGCCGGCTCTCATATATTCTTATCCGCCGCGCCCTTGGGCGTCAGGCTGCTTCGCGGAAGCGGTATCCCACTCCGTAGAGCGTTTCAATCATATCAAAGTCGTTGTCGACCATCTTGAATTTCTTGCGCAGCCGCTTGATGTGGCTGTCGATGGTGCGGTCGTCGACATAGACCTGCTCGTCATAGGCCGCATCCATCAGTGCGTCACGGCTTTTGACGACGCCGGGGCGCTGCGCCAGCGAGTGCAGGATCAGGAATTCGGTCACGGTCAGCGTCACCGGTTCGCTCTTCCAGGTGCAGGTGTGGCGTTCCTGGTCCATGACAAGCTGGCCGCGCTCGAGCGAACGCGCGAGCTGTGCGGCGCCGGGCTTGGGTGCTGCACCGGTCG
>NZ_DDHH01000167.1:51326-51449 GCF_002338015.1 Rhizobium sp. UBA1881 | reverse complement strand
GCTGATCCTCGACGAACCGACCGCTGCCCTGACGGAAACCGAAGCGCAGCAGCTTTTCTCGATCATCCGTGATCTCAAGTCGAACGGAATCTCGATCATCTATATCAGCCACCGCATGGCCGA
>NZ_DDHH01000167.1:50417-51118 GCF_002338015.1 Rhizobium sp. UBA1881 | reverse complement strand
TATCAGCCACCGCATGGCCGAGATCTTCAGCCTCTGCGACCGCGTGACTGTGTTGCGCGATGGCCGGCATGTCTGCACCGATCGTATCGCTGACGTGACCCCGGATGATGTCGTTCGCCGCATGGTTGGCCGCGAAATCACCCAGCTCTACCCGGACAAGCTCGCATCCGCGGATGTTGGCGGTGAGATGATCCTCGATGTTGACGGCCTCAGTGATGGCAAGCGGTTCCATGATGTGTGCCTTGATTTGCGCAAGGGCGAAATTTTGGGTCTCGGCGGCCTCATCGGTTCCGGCCGCACGGAGATTGCCGAAGGCATTTGCGGACTTCGTCCGCGCACAGGAGGCTCCATTCGCCTGCACGGCAAGTCGGAGACGATCAATACATATCCGGATGCGGTCAAGGCCGGCATCGTTTACCTCTCGGAAGACCGCAAAGGCTCGGGCGTGTTCTTGGACATGCCAATCGCC
Source organism: Rhizobium sp. UBA1881 (assembly GCF_002338015.1). Taxonomy (NCBI): domain Bacteria; kingdom Pseudomonadati; phylum Pseudomonadota; class Alphaproteobacteria; order Hyphomicrobiales; family Rhizobiaceae; genus Rhizobium; species Rhizobium sp. UBA1881. The sequence goes on along the minus strand of NZ_DDHH01000167.1, from coordinate 50,649 downwards.
CGGAATATCTCGGTGTTGAACCTCAACGCCCTCACCAATCGCGCAGGCCTACTGAACGGCCGTGCAGAAGCAGCCCTCGCAAAGGACCTTGCACGGCAGCTCGGCGTGCGCATGGGTGGCGTCGAGGCTCCGGTCAAATCACTTTCAGGTGGCAACCAGCAAAAGGTCGCGATTGCCAAACAGCTCGCGGTCAAACCAAAGGTTATCCTGATGGACGAACCGACGCGCGGCA
>NZ_DDHH01000167.1:45370-50159 GCF_002338015.1 Rhizobium sp. UBA1881 | reverse complement strand
GGCATCGACGTCGGTGCGAAGACGGAGATCCATCGCCTCTTGAGGGAGCTTGCGCGCTCCGGTATCGGCATCGTCGTCATCTCCTCGGAGATGCCAGAATTGCTCGGGCTTTGCGACCGGGTTCTGGTGGTCAGGGAGGGACGAATAGCGGGTGGACTTAGTGGGGACGACATGACGGAAGAGGCGGTGATCCGTCTGGCATCAGGGATCAGCACGGCAAGGACGGCAGATCATGCCGCGTGATGATGCAAGGGGAGAAACGGGCATGGCGACTGATACGATGACGGCGCAGATAAGCAAGACAGGGGCGTGGAAACGCATCGGCACGATGCGCGAAGCGGGATTGATCGCGATCATCCTCGGCCTATGCGTCGCCATGAGCTTTGCCTCGCCGCACTTTCTTACGCTGGGCAACTTCCGCGCCATGGTGATGAGCTTTTCCGTGGAAGGCATTGTCGTCGTCGGCATGACGATCCTTTTGATCGTCGGCGGCATCGATCTCGCCGTCGGTTCGGTCGTCTGCTTTGCGATGGTGCTTTCGGGCTCGCTTTTCCTCGCCGGGGTCGACCCTTGGACCGCATCGCTGATTGGCATCGGTGCCAGCGGCTTCATCGGCGCAATCATGGGCTTCTTCGTGACGGTGGTGGGATTGAATCATTTCATCACCTCGCTTGCGGGCATGGTGATCGTGCGCGGGCTCTGCCTGATTATCACAAAGGGCACGCCACTTTCGCTCTTTACGCTTCCGGCCAGCTTCAAGGCCGTCGGCCAGGGTACGTTCTACGGTGTGCCTTATGTCATCTTGATCTTCATCGCCATCGTTGTCCTGTTCGATTTCCTGCTGCGTAGGGCGACGGCCTTTCGCAAGGTGTTCTACACAGGCAGCAACGAGAAGGCCGCGCTCTATTCCGGTATCAAGACCAATCAGGTGAAGTTCTGGGTCACGGTGCTTTGCTCCACCCTCGCAGGTGTCGCCGGGGTGATTTATATGTCCCGCTTCGGCGCCGCGACACCGACCTTCGGTGTCGGCATGGAGCTCAATATCATCGCGGCAGCGGTGATCGGTGGCGCCTCGCTCAACGGCGGTTCCGGCACCATCCTCGGCGCCATCCTCGGCATCGCGTTACTCTCGGTCGTTACCTCGTCATTGATCCTCTTGAACGTCTCGGTCTATTGGCAGGACATGATCAAGGGGTGCATTCTTCTTGCTGCCGTTTCCATCGATCATTTCCTGCACAAGCGGAAGGCCTTCTGATATGCCGATCGCCAGACTGAAACCCAAGACCACAGCGCCGCGCGAGGAAATCGTCATCGCGCGCCAGATGCACCAAGCGCTCGTGCTTCACTTTCTGGAAGGCCTGACCCAAGCGCAGATCGCCGACCAGCTCGGCATCTCGCATGCAACCGTCAACAGACTGATCAAGCGCGGTCGCCAGCTCGGCCTCGTCGAGATCAAGATCAAGTCGCCGGTAGAGCCGCTGGTCGACATGGAAGAACGGCTCCTCGCGCTTGGCGGCATCAGTCGCGCTGTCGTGGTGCCGACTGTTTCCGACAACCCGCAGACAGCACTTCAGGCGGTTGGCGAGGCCGCAGCCCGGCTTTTGATCGAAGAGATAACAGATGGCGACACGATCTGCATCACCGGCGGCAAAGGCGTCAGCGCCGTCGTCGCCGGGCTACAACCCGGCCACCGCTTTGACGTCGAGGTGATCCCCGCGACCGGCTGCGTTCAGGGAAAGCACTACACCGACGTCAATCACGTCTCGACGCTCATGGCCGAACGGCTAGGTGGCCGCTCCTACCAGATCCACGCTCCGCTCTTTGCCGACACTGCCGAGCAGCGGGCGATGCTGATGGCGATGCGCTCCGTCGCTGGTGTCTTCCAGCGGGCACGTGATGCGAGGGTTGCCGTTGTGGGCATCGGGTCGATCCTGAGCAGCGACTCGACCTACTACGACCTGCACCCCTCATCGAGCACTGACCGCATGGCGATCGAACACGCCGGCGCCAGTTGCGAACTGCTTGCGCACTTGCTCGATGGCGAAGGCCAGCTTTGCGACTACAGCCTCAACCGATCGCTGGTCTCGCTGACATTGAAGGAGTTTGCCTCGATCCCGACGAAGATCGGTGTCGCCAGCGGGTTGAACAAGGCTGGCTCCATCCTCAGCGTTCTCAGAGGCAATCATCTCGATACTTTGGTGACCGACGAGGCGACCGGGGCACGCATTCTTGAAATAGCATCCGAGGAAGGACAACCCGCATGAGCGGCAAGCAGTTGACCCGCGAGATTGGGCGCTCCGGCGTCAGGGCCTCGGCTGTTGGGCTGGGAACATGGGCGATTGGTGGGTGGATGTGGGGCGGGACCGACGAGGCGGAGTCGATCGCCGCGATCCAGGCTTCGCTGGACGCCGGTGTCACGCTCATCGATACGGCGCCCGCCTATGGCCTTGGCCGCTCGGAAGAGATTGTCGGCAAGGCGCTTGCCGGACGCCGCGACCGGGCGGTGATTGCGACAAAATGTGGTCTCGTCTGGCACTTGCAAAAGGGCCGCCACTTCTTTGATCAGGACGGCAAGCCGGTTCACCGCTATCTGGGTCCGGACGCGATCATCCACGAGGTGGAACAAAGCCTGCGCCGGCTTCGCACGGATCACATCGATCTCTACATCACCCATTGGCAGGACGCGACAACACCGATCGATGAGACGGTCAGAGTGCTGGAAGAGTTAAAGGCGGCGGGAAAGATCCGCGCGATCGGCGCCAGCAATGTCGATCAGTCCGAGCTTCAGCGCTACATCGAAACCGGGTCGCTCGACGCGATCCAGGAGCGGTTCAGCATGATCGATCGCGAGATCGAGACCGGCCTGCTGCCGCTTACTGTTTCAAGCGGCGTCTCGACACTCAGCTACTCCTCACTGGCGCTCGGATTGCTCTCCGGCACGGTCGGGCCGGACCGCATCTTTGCTGGCGACGACCAACGCACGAACAACCCGCGCTTCTCCGTGGCCAACCGAGAAAAGGCGAAGGATTTCTCCGATGCCATTCGTTCGGTCGCGGCGCGGCATGATGCAAGCATTGCCCAGGTGGTGATCGCCTGGACGCTGGCGCAGCCCGGGATAACCTTTGCGCTCTGTGGCGCCCGTAACGCGGCGCAGGCGCTCGACAATGCAAGGGCCGGCACTCTTCGGCTTTCGGTCGACGATCTTAAGGCTATCGACGAGGCGCTCTCGGCGAAGCTCGCCCATATGGACGGATAACGGACTAGCATCATGAATCGTAAAGACACATTGGACGGGCTTCGCAAAAGCCCGAAGGTGGACGTGTGCGTCCTTGGCGGCGGGATCAACGGGCTCAGCGTCTTTCGCGAGCTGGCGTTGCAGGGCGTCAACGTGCTGCTTGTCGAGCAGGCGGACTATTGCTCCGGTGCCAGTGCTGCGCTTTCCCGCATGGTGCATGGCGGGCTGCGATATCTCGAAAATGGGGAATTCAGTCTCGTGCAGGAATCCCTGGTTGAGCGGGATCGATTGCTGCGCAATGCGCCACACTATGTTGCGCCGTTGGCGACGACGGTTCCAATCTTCGATATCTTTTCCGGCTTCGCCAACAGCGTCGTCCGGTTCCTCGGACTTAGCCGCCGGCCAAGCCGTCGCGGCGCCGTGGTCATCAAGGCGGGGCTCGGCATCTACGATTTCCTGACGCGCAAGCGGGCGCTGATGCCACGTCACCAGTTCCGTGGACGCAGGAAGACGCTTGCCAAATGGCCGGCGCTCAACCCGGCGATCCGCAACTCTGCAACCTACTACGATGCCTGGGTCAGCCACCCGGAACGCATTGGCATGGAATTGCTAGTCGACGGCGTCGTGTCGAACGGAAATGCGGCTGCGCTGAACTACGCGACCGTCGAGCAGTATACGGTCGGCGAATTTCTGCTCCGCGATGGCCTCTCGGGCGAAACGATGGAAATCGAGCCGGCATTGATCATCAATGCGACCGGAGGCTGGATCGATATGACCAACAGCTCGCTCTTTCCGGAAAGAACCCGCCCCACGCCATTGATGGGGGGCACCAAGGGATCGCACCTTATCATCGATAATGCCGGCCTGCGCGATATGCTGGATGGCCATATGATCTACTATGAGAACGAGGATGGGCGTATCTGCATTCTCTTTCCCTATCTCGGCAAGGTGCTGGTCGGCTCGACGGATATAAGGGTCGATGACCCCGGCGCGGTGCGCTGCGAGGCGGATGAGCGCGATTACATTCTGCAGTCGCTTGCCTTCGTGCTGCCCGGCGTCGTGATCCGGCCGGAGGAGATCGTCTTCCAGTTTGCCGGCGTGCGGCCGCTGCCCGCCAGCACGGACAGCTTTACCGGCCGCATCCCGCGCGACCATTTCTGCACGGTGATCGAGGGCGGCGGCGGCCCACCGGTGCTCTGCATGATCGGCGGGAAATGGACCACCTTTCGTTCCTTCGGCGAACTGGCCGCGGACATGGCGCTGGAGCGCCTCGGCAGGGAGCGCCGCCTCGGTACTGCCGAGCGGTCCTTCGGTGGTGGGCGCGACTTCCCCGGTGATCGAGGCGAATGGCTGCGACGGCTCGCGGCGGCGACTGGCATTGTCGAGGATCGCGCCGACACCCTCTTTGCACGCTATGGCACGGATGCCGCCAAGGTCGCGCATTTCATTGCGGCCGGGCCAGATCGTTTGTTGCCGCACACCGGCTACAGCGCTCGCGAACTCCTTTTCCTCGTTCGTGGCGAGGCGGTCGAGCATCTGGACGACATGCTGCTG
>NZ_DDHH01000167.1:0-45224 GCF_002338015.1 Rhizobium sp. UBA1881 | reverse complement strand
CTTATCAAGGCAGATGCGGATGCCGTTCTCGACATTCTCGCCGCCGAGAAGGGATGGGCGCCTCAGCGTGCCGCCGAGGAGCGCACCCGTTTTTTGACCCTGATGCATGAACGCCACGGCGTTTGCAAAGAAACCCTTTCCGCAAGGGACAAACAAAGGAGTGAAGAATGCGAGACAACCGCAAAGTCCGGATGAACCGGCTGTTCGGCAACGGCCGCTGCCTGGATGTCGCGATCGATCATGGCGTCTGCAACGAGCCATCCTTCCTTGACGGCCTGGAGACAATGCCTGTTGTTGTGAAGGCACTGGTCGATGCGAAGCCCGATGCGATCCAGATGAATTACGGACAGGCCGACCTGCTGCAGGACCTGCCGGGTAAGGACAAGCCTGCGCTCGTGATGCGTCTCGACATGGGCAACCCTTATAACCGCATTCGCCACCGTGACATGTGGGCGGTACTGCAGAACGAGGCCGAACCACTGGTTGGCGCGCTGCAGATGGATGCCGCCTGCGTCGTGGTAAACCTCTTCATGCTGCCTGATGAGCCTGATCTCTTTCGCCAATGCGTCCAGAACATTTCTCGCGTGCGCGCGGATTGCGAAAAATACGGCATGCCTCTGATGATCGAGCCGCTGGTCATGCAGCCTGTGACGGAGCGTGGTGGCTACATGGTCGATGGCGATGCCGACAAGATCGTTACGCTAACCCGCCTTGCTCGGGAGATGGGGGCCGACATCGTCAAGGCTGATCCGACGACGAACGCTGATGATTTCCACCGCGTGGTGGAGGCTGCACGCTGCCCGGTGCTTGTCCGAGGTGGTGGAAAGGAAGACCTTGGAGCAGTATTTGCCAAGTCCGCGGCCTTGATGCGGCAGGGCGCAATGGGCATGGTCTATGGGCGTAACATCTATCAGCACGCCAATCCAATTGCGGTCGTGCGCGGTCTGATGGCGATCATTCACGAGGATGCGAGCGGCGAGGAAGCCTTCGCACTTTACCAGCGGGGATAGCCGCAAGCGTCTGCTTTTCTGACAGAGAAAGGTTGGCGCTCGGCTTTGGTCCAAAATTGCGCATAACTGTCAGAACCTTGGGAGGGGTTCGGAATGGGAAACTATTTACTGGGGCTGGACGCTGGAAATACCGTCATCAAGGCCGTGATTTTCGATCTTGAGGGCAGAGAGGTCGCCTGTGCCGGGCAGGAGGGGCATAGTCGCATGCCGTGCCCGGGCCATGTTGAGCGGGATCTCGGCGAGCTCTGGGAAAATGCGAAACGGGTAATCCGCATCTGCCTTGATAAGGCGGGGATTGACGCCAAGGACATCGCGGCGATCGGTTGCGCTGGCCACGGTAACGGTCTCTATGCGCTTGACCGCGAGGGGCAGCCGCTTCTCGGGATCCAGTCGCTCGATACGCGCGCGACCGGGCTCGTCGAGGAATGGGTGGCGGAAGGGGTTGGCGACCGCGCAGTCCCGATCGCCCGCCAGCGTCCTTGGCCCTCCCAGACGCCAACACTGCTTGTGTGGCTGAAGCGCCATCGGCCGGAGCTGTTCCAGCGAATAGGCACGGTGTTCTTGTCGAAGGATTTCGTTGTCAATCGGCTAACCGGCAGCCGCGTCAGCGAGGTGTCGGACATGTCCGGCGCCGGCCTGCTCGATCTTGCGGCGCGCCGCTATGACAGTACACTGATGGCGGCCTACGGCCTCGCGGACAGCATGCACATGCTGCCGCCTCTGATTGAGAGCGCCGACATCGCCGGACATGTGACGGAGAAGGTCGCAGCAGAGACCGGCCTTGCGGCAGGCACGCCGGTAATCGGCGGTCTGTTCGATGTCGTGGCGTCGGCGCTTGGCTCGGGCGTGTCGCGCACCGGCAGCGCCTCGATCATCGCTGGAACCTGGAGCATCAACCAGGTGATCATCGACGGCCCCGATCTCAAGGCCCCCGTCTTCATGTCCTCGACCTTTGATCGCGGCCGCTACATGGCGATGGAAAACAGTGCTACGTCGGCCGCCAATCTCGAATGGCTGGTGCGAGAGTTCTTCGAAGGAGAGCATGAGGAAGGTGTTTCGCCCTTCGATGCGGCCTGTACGCTTGCAGCCGCGGTCACGCCGGCGACCGATGATCCGCTCTATCACCCATATCTCTATGGCGCACAGCAGGATGGCCATGCGAGGGCCGGCTTTTACGGCATGGCCGGTTGGCATACAAAGGGGCATCTGATCCGGGGGCTCCTGGAAGGCGTCGCCTTCGGTCATCGCCAGCATGTTGAGACGATCCGCAAGGCAGGTGCAACGTTTGAGGAGGCCGTGTTATCCGGCGGCGGTTCGCGCAGCCAACTATGGCCGCAGATTTTCGCGGATATTCTCGGTGTGCCAGTCACCGTCGCAGTGTCGCGAGAAACGGGCGCGTTAGGGGCAGCAATCGCGGCCGGGACAGGTGTCGGCTTGTTTGCCGACTTTACCGAAGGTGCCGCCGCCATGGTTCGCACGGATCGGCACTATCAGCCAGACAGTGCGCTGTCGGCCCATTACGATCGCCGATATCGGCTCTACGAGGATATTGCAAAGGCGATGGCACCGCTGTGGCGACGGCTTTCGGAGGCACAGGGCCTTGCGACAGGAGTTGCAGCGTGACCATGCCCATGAACGAGACGCCAATTGATGAAGGCAGCTACGATTTCATTGTTGTCGGTGCCGGGTCGGCCGGCTGCGTGCTGGCAAACCGCCTCTCCGCTGATCCGAAAAACCGGGTGCTACTGCTCGAGGCGGGTGGAACGGATCGCTATCACTGGATCCATGTGCCTATCGGGTATCTCTATTGCATGGGTAATCCGCGCACCGACTGGATGATGAAGACGGCCGCTGAGAAAGGCCTCAATGGCCGCGTCCTGAATTATCCGCGCGGCAAGGTGCTCGGCGGGTGCTCATCGATCAACGGCATGATCTATATGCGAGGACAGGCGGCTGACTACGACGGTTGGCGACAGGCGGGCAACACGGGCTGGGGCTGGGACGACGTTTTGCCCTATTTCCTGACATCGGAAGACAATTATCGCGGCCGATCGGCGGTGCATGGAGCTGGAGGGGAATGGCGCGTCGAACGCCAGCGTCTGTCCTGGCCTATCCTGGATGCATTTCGCGATGCGGCGGAAGAACTCGGAATCCGCAAGACCGACGACTTTAACGACGGCGACAACGAGGGTTCCGGCTACTTCGAGGTCAACCAGAAAGGTGGTCTGCGCTGGAATACGACAAAGGCGTTCCTGCGCCCGGCAATGAAGAGGAAAAACCTGCGCGTGTTGACGGGTGCTGAGACCCAGCGCCTGCACTTCGATGGCAAGACGGCAAAAGGCGTTTGCTTTCGCTTCAACGGTCGCTCCTGTATCGCGCGCGCATCGCGCGAGGTGATACTATCTGCCGGTGCGATCAACTCGCCAAAGATCCTGGAGCTCTCGGGCGTCGGGCGGCCTAAGCTCCTATCGAGCCTGGGTATCCCCGTCCATCATGAACTTCACGGTGTAGGCGAAAACCTGCAAGACCACTTGCAGATCCGGACGGTGTTCAGGGTCGAGGGCGCAAGGACGCTGAACCAGCTTTACCACAACCTGTTTCATCGAGCCGGGATGGGCTTGCAATATGCGATCAGCCGTTCCGGTCCGCTCTCAATGGCTCCGAGCCAGCTTGGGATTTTTGCCAAAAGTGACCCGTCCGTTGCTACCGCCGATCTAGAGTATCACGTCCAGCCGCTTAGCACCGATCGGCTCGGCGAACCTCTGCATCAATTCCCTGCGGTTACTGTCTCTGTCTGTAACCTCCGGCCGGAAAGCCGCGGAACCGTGCATGTGACGACAAGGGACTTCTCAACCGCCCCCGAAATACGTCCAAACTACTTGTCAACTTTGGGCGACCGGTTGCTCGCGGCCAATTCTATCCGCCATGCGCGCCGCCTGATGGCAACGCAGGCCATATCCCGGTTTAGGCCGCAGGAGGTTTTGCCGGGCAAAGAATTTCAAAACGATGACGAACTTATTGCGCGCGCCGGTGACATAGCCACGACAATCTTTCATCCCGTCGGAACGTGCAGAATGGGAGTTGATCCTATGTCGGTCGTTAATACCGAATTGCGCGTGCACGGGCTTGAGAAGATCCGCGTTGTTGACGCCTCAATCATGCCGACGATTGTGTCCGGCAACACCAATTCGCCCGTAATCATGATTGCCGAGAAGGCAGCGGACATGGCATTGAAGACACGCTAATTGATCGGAGCTTTCGCGCATCGGACTTCGACGGCGCCCGATCGGCGCATGCTGATTCGTGACAACTTGATGGGTGCACGAGCGAGGTTTTAGAGTTGCATGTGGGCGAGGATGTTTGCAATTGCCACTTTCTGTTCGGTGGCTCGGCTAGTCCCGCAAGGCAGTTTTCATCACCTGAGAATCGCCGCGGCCTCAGGAGGTCGGTTGCGGCAATACGCATCTTGAGCAAGATGAGGAGGGCTGCGTCCGGCCTGAGGGCAAGTGCCAGCTAGATATGGACTGCCTGCGTTTTGGGTTGCTGGCCCGCTGGAAAAGTGAACAGTAGACCGGTAACGAGATCGGGCGACGGAGCAAATAACCTAGCGGCTGCTAACGATTGACAATCCTCGCTACCGGAAGGTAGTCAGATTGACATGAGCAAGCTTTCGACGACGTCTGACAAAATCCTAGCTGCCGCGAGCAGCCTAATCTTGAGCGGTGGCTATAATGGCTTTAGCTTTGCCGACATCGCTGAGGTTGTCGGCATTCGCAAGGCAAGCATCTTTCACCATTTTCCAACCAAGGCCGACCTGGTGCGAACGCTGGTGTCACGCTATCGCGAGGATGCACAGGCAGGCGTTGCGGCGCTGGAACTGAACGTCCCGGAGCCACGCCAGATCTTGAAGGTCTACGCGGATCACTGGGCCGAATGCATAGAGGACGCAAGTAGGCCTTTTTGCGTTTGCGCGTTGCTTGCAAGCGAATTGCCCTCACTGCCTCACGAAGTCGCCACCGAAGTCACCGCGTTCTTCCGGTTCCTGTCGATGTGGCTGACATCTGTGATGGAGCGGGGCGCGCAAGACGGAACCTTGAGGCTTACGAGCGCGCCAGATGCCGAGGCTGAGGCCTTCATGGCCTGCGTTCACGGGGCGATGCTATCTGCGCGCGCCTATCGACAGCCGGCCGTGTTCTCGACTGTTCTTGGGCCGACATTGGACCGCCTCTCGAGCACTGCTGTCTGATAAATGGCCGGGCTGGGTTTCGCCCAAAGTAGCACTGCATGTTGCCGGAAGGGTTTTGTGGGAGCCGCGATGCCGTTCGTCATTTGTCGAGCGCGCAAGAGGGCCGCCGTACGTAGAGCGCGAAATGTTATCGGGCGGGTGTTAAGGGATGGAAGATGCAATCAGGGGAGTAACCGTCATTCCCGCTTTCCTGGCTATTGGTTGCATAAAGATGGAACGCCCCAGGAAGTGAGCGGATTTAATTAAAAATCAATGTGTTGAGGTGCCTCTTGCTGCTCCAGGGATCGGTAGGCCGTACGGAAAAGCAAAGCGCGAAATGAGCCGCGCTGGGTCCCGGCAAGCAAAATGACTTTGCTCCTTTTAATGATACGCAATCTGCGAAAGCACAGTCATGAAACGCCCCACCATAAAATCTGTCCTCATTGGCATCTTTGCCCTGCTTGCTGTTCTCTTTGGAGTAACGTCCTTCGTCGCGATCGACGGTATCAACGTGCTTAACACGTCGATGGACAACTATTCGTCCAACATCGCTCCAAGTATCGAGGCTGCCAAGAACATCCAGCTGGCCCGTCTTCAGATGCGCGGCGGTTTCGAGGATCTTTTGCTTTCCGAGACGCCGCAGCAGATTGCTTCTGGCAAGGATGCAGTTCAGCAGAAAGAAGTGGAACTGGATGCGGCGCTACAGACGTATGAGCCGCTGATTTCGTCGGATGCCGAGCGAGCAAGCTATTCGGCGCTTGTACCTCTTGCAAAGCAGTATGTTGGTCTGGGCCATCAGATGATTGATCTTACGGTCGCCGGTAAGCAATCCGACGCGCGTGAGCTATTCATGAATGTCATGTCGCCGCTAGCAGTTCAGATTTCGGCAAAGTCCGACGAACTTATCGTCTTCAATCAGAAAGAAGGTGACGCAGCCGTTCTTGAAGGGGATGTCGCTTATGACAACACCCTGTTCGTGGTCTACAGTGTTTTGGCTGCCACAGCGGCGATTGTTGCCGGATCGGCGTACTTTGCATTGGTCGGCATCGCAAAGCCGGTTCAAACCATTACAACGTCGATGACGGCACTAGCTGGCGGCGACACGCAATCGGCGATTCCTTTCTCGGGTCGCGCGGACGAGATCGGTGCAATGGCCTCTGCCGTTGAAGTGTTTCGACAGGCCGCGGTTGCAAATCGCCGTTTGGAAGCGGAGGCCGAAGCCGCTCGAGCGCAAGCTGAAAGCGACCGTGTGCGTTTGGCTGCTGAGGCTGAAGCAGCAGCACAGGCGCGCCTTAATGAGGCAACCGCGGGTCTGGCAGCAGGCCTTAGGCGCTTGGCTGCCGGAGATCTCGCCTTTGAGCTCACAGATCCGTTCGCTCCGGATTTCGAGGCGTTAAGACATGATTTGAACGGTGCTGTCGCGCAGTTGCGCAACACGCTTCGAACGGTCGCGCACTCTACGACATCGATCGATACCGGTTCCCGCGAGATCAGCCAAAGCGCTGAAGATCTGTCTCGTCGTACCGAACAGCAAGCAGCCTCACTTGAAGAGACAGCGGCCGCGTTGGATCAGATCACGGTCAATGTTTCAAACTCCAGCAAGCGTGCCGATGAAGCGCGCACGATTTCGATTGAAGCCAATCGTAGCGCGGCGCACTCGGGCAGAGTAGTTGCGGACGCCGTAAACGCCATGCAGCGTATCGAAACTTCGTCGACGAAGATCTCAAACATTATCGGTGTCATCGACGAGATTGCTTTCCAGACCAACCTTCTTGCGCTTAACGCAGGCGTTGAAGCTGCCCGGGCTGGGGAAGCGGGCAGGGGCTTTGCTGTTGTTGCGCAAGAAGTTCGCGAGCTTGCTCAAAGATCGGCCACTGCGGCAAAGGAGATCAAGGATCTGATCAGCAATTCGACCTCTGAAGTTGAGAGCGGCGTCAAGCTCGTGCGCGACACCGGAGAGGCCCTTAAGACCATCGAACAGCACATCGTTACGATCAACCGGCATATGGAGGCGATCGCGACATCGGCGCGTGAGCAATCGACGGGCCTGAGCGAAGTGAACAGCGCGGTCAATCAAATGGATCAGGTGACGCAGCAAAACGCTGCGATGGTCGAGCAGACCAATGCTGCAGGATCGACGTTGGCAAACGAGGCAGGTCGCTTGCGAGAGCTTATTTCCCAATTCCATCTGAATGATCGGGCTCCTAAAGCAATGTCAAACGGCAATGCTGTTGAGTTCGAGTATCGGCGCGCAGGCTGACTTTTCTCTATAGCAGCACCGCCCGGCTGATGCTGGGCGGTGCTAAACGCTTGTGGCGGCTATGTGTTGCGGCCGGAGCCGTCGGATGGATCTCCGGAAGATGCATGCGGACTTCTAGCGATACACATCGGTCGATGCTTGCCAACCCGAGGCTTGGGTGGCCTAGCGTGGGTCAAACACTACGCCCGGTCGATTATCGAGCATCCCGAAAAATCTAATTTTTGCCGGGTTGGCGGAGAAATGGGGCCTCGAGGAGCCGGAAAATCCGGATTAAAACATAAGGGCCAACCAACGCGACTGCGAATTCCTTGACCGTTGCTGGCTGCCCGATCCTCAGCATTGATTCTTCCAGCAGGCGTGTTTCTCTTCAACGATAACGCTGCCTGATCTGTTCAAATCTGTCACGCTGAGGTCGGCTTGTTGATGAAGGTGAGGGCAGCCCGCTTCCAGGCGTGAAAGTGTGATGACATCGACACGCGTCATGGCGTCATGGCGTCGTGAGCCTCGGCGCTCAACCTGCAGACTGCCGTCGCCGGCATCGTTAAAAGTGATCATCGCAACACAAAGAAGTGCGGGTCAGTGCAACTACATCTGGACAAGTGTCGCGGCCCATTTGGCTTGCGACTACTCTGCACTCCGAAGCTCGATAAGCCGAGCGCTGGTCTCACACATCAATCCGGTGTGATTATACGCGACAATCACGTCACCTGATCCACCCAGCCCGGCACTAATCAATCTTGACCCGAAGCCCCGGCGTTCTGGTTTGACAACCGCCGGACCTCTGGTTTCTCGCCAGGTTAGGCGCAAGACCTCATGCTCGTACTTCCCCTCCAGGCGCCAAGTGAGGTCTACGCTTCCGCCACCGACCGACAGCGACCCGTGCTTGAGCGCGTTTGTGGTCAGCTCGTGCAGTAAAAGAGCAACGTTCAGCGCAGCCTTTGAACCGATCTCGACATCAGGACCCTCAATGTGGATGCGGCCCGCCACACCGGCGCTCCTCACAGCTGCCAACGCTACATCGCCTAAGAGCGCGGCTTTCCAGTTCGATTGGAGAAGAATGTCGTTTGCGGAACTGAGAGCCGTCAATCGCTGTTGCAGGGTTTGCACCTGTGCCTGATCGCTTAAATCCCGTAAAGTGTGGGAGGTAATGGCCGTGACCATCGCGAACAAGTTCTTGGCGCGATGGCCGAGCTCGTCGGAAAGAAGCTTCTGCAGCACCTGCATTTCACGGAGCTTCGCGACACTCGTCTCAAGCGCCCTTTCGCGCTCACGCAACGCTTCTTCGGCCATTGTTCGCTCAAGCAGATCGGCAGCCTGGCGTGCCAGGATGTCCAGCAGACGGAGGTCGCGTTCCGAGGGCTGGTGTGAATCGCTCCAGTGGGTCGAGATCATGCCCAACAGCGTCCCGTCTCGCGAAACGAGTGGCGTGGTCTGCGCAGATCGAATGCCGGCTCTTCGAAAAGCCAGCAAATCCGACGTCCCTACAATCTCTGGCCAAGTCTCAAAGTCTTCGATAATCGCACGTCGGCCCAACTTCAAAGCCTGGGTACAGCTGCTTAGGGCGGTTGACGGTACCCATTCCCAAAATGCCACGCTTTCCGGCGACAGTCCTCGCGAGGTAAGAAGATGGAGGCCACTGCCGGCACCATCTTCGTTTCTGCGCAGTACCTGCATGGTTCCGAACTGAGAGCGGGTGATGGAGATGGCTGCATCGACAATTTTGCCGTAAAGCGCCAGGCTGTCCTGCTCCGCGATCAAATCAACGCTAATGGCGTGCAGCAGCTCGATGTCGGACGTGTCACCCAGGGGCTCTTTGGAGTGCTTATGACTGGTGACGATGCGAAGGTTGGTCATTAGAGTCCTGATTAGCAATGAGTTCCGCGCACATTTTCCTCCACTGGGGAGTGGCTCACGATCAGGGATCGCGCGCTTTAACGTTGTATTGGAACTTCAGTTCCGACCGAACTGTCAAAAATATCGAGATTGAAGCCTGGCCAGTGCGTTGCAGCGCGGACGGCTCGCAAGAACTGTTATCATTGCAGGCACACGGGTGCCCCTATCGGCGAGACCATACAGATGGAAAATCTTGCGCAAAGCACCGAAGCTCCCGCGAGAAAAAGCTCTTGGTTCAGATCAAGTACCGCACCAATGAGATTTTCAGCCTACAGCTAACGTGCGAGGACGGTAACGACACCGCAGTAACTCATAGCTGTCAGAAGCAGCAGCGACGCAGATGCCGCAAGAATGACGCGTCCGCCTGCACTGGCGACGGTTCGAATATTTACCGACAGTCCCAACGCTGCCATTGCAAGGACTGTCAGAACGCTCGACAAGGTAAGCAAGAACGGAATGATTGTCGCTGGAATTAGCCCCACCGAACGAGCGATCACCACAATGATGAAGCCTATGATGAACCACGGAACGAGACCGCGTTGCGCATGGGTACAGTCACTGCGGTCCTTTTGAAGAATTCCAAGGACGAAGATGACTGGACCCAACATCAAGACGCGCAGCAGCTTGATCAACGTTCCTGTCTGAACGGCTATAAGGCCCGCAGGTGCCGCCGCTGCAAGGACTTGCGGTACGGCGTAGACCGTCAGGCCGGCCAATGCGCCATATTGCGTCACCGACATGCCCGCATAGAAATACACTAGCGGAAGGATGAGGACCGAGGCGACGCCTAGAACCGCGGTAAAGGCAAGCGCAGCCGCAACTTCATCGGAATCCGCTTCGATGACCGGGGCAACAGCGACAATCGCGGAATTGCCGCAGATCGAGTTACCACAAGCAATCAACATAGAAAGTCGGCTCGACAATCCGCAGAAGCGGGCAACGAGGAAGCTGGCGCAGATCGAAATGACAACAATTGCCACGACGCAGACGACCAGCGTCGCACCTGCGCTTCGCAACGTCCCCAAACTCAAGGAGGCCCCCAGGAGGACGATGGCGATCTCGAGCAATGTCTTGGAGCTGAAACTGATGCCCGGCTGCCAAGATGTTTTGCCGGGTAAGGCCGTTCGCGTGATGATCCCAATCACGATCGCAAAGACAAGTGCTTCAAGAAGCCCAACGCCGAACACGGCATGTTCCAAGCGCTCGAACAGATAGGCAGCGGCAGCGACCGCGGTGCAGACAAGCAAGCCGGGAACGATCTGGCGACTGTGTTTGTAGTAATTTTGGAGGGTCATCGGGCACCTGGAATTCTAATGATTGCTGTCAGATTTTTCAGCTAATCGCGTCGACTTCCATCGAATATTCTTCTACATTTCATTCGAAAAAATAGAATGATTTCCCATGACCTTTGAACAGCTTGCAATTTTCGTCGCGGTGGCAGAGCGTGAACATCTGACCAAGGCAGCGGCCTCAGTCAACCTCACACCATCCGCCGTCAGCACGGCGATCAAGAACCTTGAGCACCACTATGGCGTAGAGCTTTTTCACCGCGTCGGCCGCCGCATTGAGCTGACGGAATCTGGGCGAATCTTCCTCGGTGAAGCGAAGTCGTTGCTTTCAAGAGCCCGCGCAGCCGAGCTTGTGCTTAGCGAACTGGGCGGAATGCGGCGCGGAACGTTGAGTGTGTTCGCCAGCCAGACGATTGCCAGTTATTGGCTCCCTTCCCGCCTCATGAGATTCCATGCGTTGCACCCGGGCATCGACCTTACTCTGACAATTGGCAATACGCGTACGGTCGCCGATGCTGTCATTTCCGGCGAGGCTGATGTTGGCTTCGTGGAAGGTGACATCGACGAGCCGGCGCTCGCCGCTTCCGTCGTCGCGCAAGACGAGCTTGTGGTGGTCGTCAGCGCATCTCATCCCTGGGCGCGCGCTAGCGAACTTGCTAGCGAAGAGCTTGTCGCGACACCATGGGTAATGCGCGAAGTCGGCTCGGGCACACGTTCCGTTTTCGAAGACGCGCTGGTTGAGTTGGGTATAAAGGTCGAGGATTTAGCGGTCGCGATGGTGTTACCATCCAATGAGGCAATCTTAGCCGCCCTTGATGACAGCGTGTGCGCGGCTGCCGTCTCCCGTCTCGCCGCTCAACAGCATATAGAGGCCGGCAAGCTGATCGAGGTCGACTTTTGCCGACCGGTCCGGGAGTTCCGACTTCTGAAACACAAGGAACGGCACAGCAGCAAAGCTGCTTCGACACTGATTGAAATGTGCCGGGTCAAGCGAACCTAGTTTCTGCCTATAGCTCAGCCAGCGTCGCAAAGGTCGCGGCAAATGATGCGTCAGCGCGATAAAAGACCGGCGGCGCACCGACAGGAGCGACTATGTTGATTTCTTGTCCACCGGAATACGCTTGGCCACTCCACACATGGATCCAATCCACGCCGCTCGGCAGGTAGAGCGTCCGTTCGCGCTGCTCGGCCTGCCATACAGGCGCGACAAGCAACTCTTTTCCATACAGATAGCTATCCTGGATCGCATAGGTGTTGCGGTCATCCTCATGATGCAGGAAAAGCGGTCGCTGAACCGGCACTCCAGTTTCCTCAGCCGCCGCCGATAGGGTGCGAAGGTAGGGTGCCAAATGCACGTAAAGGCGCGTCATGCGCGCAAAATGCGCCAGCACTTTTGGATCCTGATCGATCTGGACGTTGTCGCGGGGCCGGTTTCCTTCATGCGTGCGCATGACCGGCGTGAACACCGACATTTCTGCCCAACGCATCAGCAGTTCGGGCGTGCGGACGTTTCCGAACAAGCTGGTGTAGCCGCCGATATCGGAGTGATGATAGGCATTGCCGAGTAGCCCTGACGATAGTGCTGCCGAGATAACGGTGACAAGACCATCGTGACGCGAGAAGTCGACCGATTGGTCACCGCCCCACAGCAGTGGGCAATGCGCTTGGACCCCAGTGAAGCCCGCTCGCATGAAGAACAGTGCCTCGCCCGACATGCCACGCGAGGCCACGGCGTTGGCGTTGACCTCAGCCCAAAGGGTTGGCCACGCATTGTGCATCAGCTTAGCGTCGATACCGTTGTCCAAGTTGACATCGATTGGCAGGTATTCGCCGAAGTCGGCCATCCAGCCGGATAGGCCGAAATCAAGCATTTTCTTTCCGATGACTTCCTCGGCGAACCATTCGGCAGCGTCCGGATTTGTAAAATCGACCACACCGCAATCGAACTCGCCGAAATCAACCAGGGCCGTTGCGCCGTCCGCGGTCCGGGCAAAATAGCCTGCACGTTCAGCCTCCGGGAAGAGCGGCCCATCAACGCATAGATAGGGATTTACATAGCCCAGAAAGCGGATCCCGGCGTCATTCAACTCGGCGATCTTCTGCCGCAGGCCCGGATAACGGTCCTCGTTTGCTTGCCAGTCCCAAAACAGTCGCGCCCCAAACGAAGTCTGTCTAAGTCCGACCCAGTCCTCGCACCAGAGACCTGAGACCTGTACGCCCGCGTCGCGCATCGCTTGCAGCCGGGCAAATGAGTTGACGCCATCTTTCAGGCCGATGATTGCACCCTTATACACCCACTCGGGTAACCGCGGTTGGCGACCGAAGCGCTTGGAAAGCTGGCCCACAATCTCGACAAAGCTGGACGCGGCAAAGAGCTCGATCCGCTCGGGAATGGCCCAGGCCTCGATCTCGTGAAAGCTCTTGTGGCGAAAGTCGAAGACCGAATAGGCGGTTGTCTCTACGTGCAGCGCGTAGCGTGCTGACGACACGTAGGTCGGCTGCGGGTAGTTGGTGTTGAAGTAGTCGCCGCCAGCACGATCCTTGATGTTGGATTTGAAGGTAATCTCGCTGGTTTTGTCGCGGCCGACGCCCGGTTCAGACGTCCAGAGTGGAAAGCGCCTGCCGCGCATGTCGAAATAAGACATCTGCTCGCCGCCGCCCCACACATGTTCGCCATGGTCGGCGGCGATCCGCATCCAGAAGCGGTTGATCAGCGGATCGAGTGCCTGGATCTCGATGGCGCCATCAGTGACGGTTAGGACAAGACGTGGCGGCTGGCCAGTGCGTTCTGACAACGCGATCCTGCGGCCATCGATCTCGGCATGCGCCAATCTGCTGCGCTCGATCACGTAGTCTTCGATCTCGAAGTTGCCACGATACATGTCCATTCGCTCTTCGCCGATTCCAACGAAAATTGCAGGTGCGCTGCTCGTATGGTTGAGAATGACGCGCCCGCCGAGCGAGATGATGAAACCCGAAGCTGTCGCTTCGAGTGTCACGCGCTCGCTCATCTTGTCCTCGCATCTCAGTTCATTCGTCGCCGGGCGTTCGAGCGTTAGGTCGGCAAACATATTATCCTGCTGCATTGCTGTGGCGGGCCTCATCCCTTGATGCCCCCCGAGGTCAGTCCCGACACGACACGCTCCTGGAAGATGACAATCAGGATTGCTACCGGAACAATGCCAACGACAAGCGCAGACGATATCACAGGCCAGGGAAAGGCGAACTCGCCCTGATAGAGTTGGATGCCGACTGGGAGGGTGCGTAGCGACGGGTTGGAGTTGAAGGATAATGCCAGCAGGAATTCATCCCAGGCGTTGACGAAGGCCAGGATACCTGCCGTGAAGACCCCCGGTGCGCAAAGTGGGACGACGACTTTGAAAAGGGCGCCGAGACGCGTGCAGCCATCGATCATCGCAGCATTCTCTAGATCGCGCGGGATACCCTCGAAGAACGAGATCAGCATCAGCGTGCAGATCGGCAGAGACAGCACTGTATAGGGCAGGACCAGTGCAACCCACGTGTTAAGGAGATTGAGCGAGCGCATGATCTCGAACAGGGGTACGAGGAGCGTCACCAGCGGAAAAGTGGAGACAGCGACGATCAGCGCCAGGATCAGTCCGCGAAAGCGCAAGTTAAGGCGCGCCAAAGCGTATGCTGCAAGAACCGAGACGAATAAGGTGAGCAGTGTTGAGAGCAGGGCGACCATGAAGCTGTTGAATAGAAAAAGATGCAGCGGCTGATCGGAGAACGCCTGCATATAGTTGGCAAGCGTGGCGTGATGTGGGAGCCAGGTAATGGGCTTCAGCGTCAGCTCGCTTTCCGTCTTCAACGATGTGAACAGGATCCACAGCGCCGGAAAAAGACCGTTGACGAGGAGGACGGCGGCGGCGATGAAGCGCAGCGGCTTTCCGGTCAGGAATGACGCGGGGCTGGGAACGATTACGGCGCTCATGACCTATTCCTTCGTCCTGATAATGCGGAGATAAACGGCGGTGACGGCCATCGACAGTGCGAACATGACGACTGCGAGTGCTGATCCGTAACCGAGGTCGAGGAACGATACAGTGTTCTGGTGGATGTACATCGCAAGCGTCGCGGTCGAGGTGCCAGGACCGCCACCCGTCATCATGAATGGTATGTCGAACGTCTGCAGCGCCGTGATGGTACGGAAAATAAGTGCAACGACGATCGAAGGTTTGAGCAGCGGTAGCGTGATCTCGAAGAACTGCCGGACACGTCCTGCACCGTCGACATCAGCCGCTTCATAAAGAGACCGCGGGATGGTCTGAAGGCCTGCGAGGATCATCAGCGCCATGAAGGAGGACGTCTTCCAAACGATCGTCAGGCAGATGGCGGCAAAGGCCCAATTAGGAGAGTTGAACCAGATGATGCTGCCGAAACCGAGACGGGTGAGAACGTCGTTGACGACACCATACTCGGAGTGGAAAAACCATGCAAAAATAAGGCCGGCAAAGGAAAGCGGCAGCGCCCAGGGGATGAGCAGCGACAACCGTACCGGCCATTGCATGGCAAAGGGCAGGTTGGCGAGAAGCGCAAGGCCGAGGCCGACGAGCAGGGCGCCCGGGACCGTGATGATGGTGATCAGCACCGTATTCCAAAGCGTCTGCCAAAATACCGGGTCGTCGATCATCGCACGGTAATTGTCGATGCCGACGAACTCCGCCGGCAAGCCGGAGGTTAGCGACAGGTTGAAGAAGCTGGTGTAGACCAGACGGCCGACAGGATAGACGATGATCAGCGACAGCAGGATGGCGGCGGGCGCCAACAAAAGAACGGCCAGCGCGCGGTCGCTTAGGTCGAGCCATTTGCTCCACCGCGGCAGTCGCTCTTCTTCTGCGTCAGTGAGCGGCATGATTGATATACTCACGGCGAGCGCTCCTGCTGTTCGTGTCCATGTCCATGTCCATGTCATGTCCCTTTCTCTAGAGAGGGCGGTTGGCGCGACCTGCAACGCTCGAACAAGAGGCATTGCAGATCTGCGCTATGGTGCGAAATGGCGGCCTATCGCAGGATCCGCTTCAAACGCGCCTCGATTTGAGAGGCCCCTTCCTCCGGTGTACTGACGCCTGCCAGCACCGCATTGATGGTAGTGCGGATTGTCTCGCTGACCTCGTTGTAGCGAGGGGTAACAGGGCGGGCCTTGGCTGTTTCGACCACCGGCAGAGCGCTGGCGAACCACGGCGCTGCCTTGGTTACGTCGGCGTCCTTGTAGAGATCAGCATAGGTCGGAAGCAGCGCACCGTTAACCGCCATGAACTTCGAGACGTCCGGGCTCGACAGGAACTCGACAAGCTTCTTTGCTTCCTCCTGGTGCGTCGAGTAGGCAGACACGCCGAACTCCCATCCGCCCAGGCAGCTTGTCTGCTCGCCGCCTGTCACTGACGGAAGCGTTGCAACATCGACCTTGCCGACGACGGCCGAATCCTTGCCCTGGAAGCTGGACCAGCCATAGGACCAGTTGATCGCAAACACGACGTTGCCAGCCTGGAACTCCTTGCGAGTGTCATCTGTTGCCACCTCGGAAATGTTTTTCTTGGCGACACCGTCGTCAACGAAGCTCTTCCACAGCGCCAGAGACTTGACCGCAGCATCGTGATCGAATGTCAGCTTGCCGTTCTCGACGAGTGTCTTGCCCTGGCTCCAGTAAGGCAACAGGAAGGTGCAGACCGCACCCTCGATCGCCTTGCCCTGGAAAGAGAGCCCCTGGAGGTCCGGGCGCCCTTCACCCTGGGTGATCTTCTTGACCGCAGCAGTCAACTCATCCCACGTCTTGGGTGGCTGGATGCCATATTTGTCGAGAAGATCCTTGCGATAGTAGAGGAACATCGCATCGGCGAATGCCGGGACAGCGACAACCTTGCTGTCGACTGTATTTGCTTCCGTGTAGGTCGGCAGGAACTTTGACATATCTTTGTCGGAGAAGTCGCTGGTCCAACCTGCCTTGGCATATTGAGCCGGTCTGATGACATCAAGCATCAGAACATCGAGATTGGTGTCCTTGGCCGACATGACGGTGTTCAGGTATTGCGCCTGAGCCTCCGACGTATTGCCGCCAGCCTCGATCGTGACCTTCACACCCGGTGTCTTTGCCTCGTACTGGTCGAAAACCTTGCGCCATACGTCAGGATGGTGCTGGCTAGACACGAAGATTTTCAGTTCCGTATTGGCGAAAGCCGGAACGGTCGAGCCCAGAATGCTGGCGCAAAGCGCCAAGCCGATAAATGGCCTGCTGATCATTTTTTCCTCCCAGTGATCGTTAGCGCGGACCTCAAGCCTCCGCCGCGCAAAGAGCTTCAGGCGATCGCGCGCTGCGTTGCGGCGTCAAACAGATGAACTTTTGAGGGGTCGATGCCGATCCTGATCTCTTCGCCGGCATGCGTGCGCACATCAGGCGGCATGCGTGCGGTCAAAACGTCGCCTCCCAACTGGAAATGCACCAGCGTGTCGGAGCCGAGTGGCTCAACGACCTGGACCTTTACGGCCAACTGTACCTCGGATGCGGCGATCGGCGTGAAATGCTCCGGTCGTATGCCAACGATCACTTCCCGGCCCTCGCTTAGCGCAGCCTGACCTGAACGGATTGCAGCGCATGGCAGCGAATTGCCGTCGGCGAAGAAGAGCCGATCGCCCTTGATCCTGGCGTTTGAGAAATTCATGGCCGGAGAACCGACGAAGCCGCCAACGAATACGCTATTGGGCTTGTTATACACCTCGTCGGGCGTGCCGACCTGTTCGATATCGCCGCCGCGGAGGATGACGATACGGTCGGCCAGCGTCATCGCCTCGACCTGGTCATGGGTGACATAGATAATCGTCGTGCCGATCTGCTGATGCAGGCGCTTGATCTCGGTGCGCACCTGCCCGCGAAGTTTGGCGTCAAGGTTCGAGAGCGGCTCGTCGAATAAGAACACCTGCGGTCGGCGCACGATCGCGCGGCCCATGGCGACACGCTGACGCTGACCGCCGGACAATTGCCCCGGCCGGCGATCAAGCAGATGAGAAATGCCTAGGATCTCTGCGGCGTCGTTGATGCGCCGGTTGGAATCAGCAATGTTCGTGCCGCGGACCTTCAGGCTGAAGCCCATGTTCTCACGCACGGTCTTATGCGGATAAAGCGCATAATCCTGGAAGACCATCGCAATGTCGCGTTCGCGCGGCGGGAGCGCGTTGACGACCCGATCTCCGATACGGATTTCTCCGCCGGAGATAGTTTCCAGACCGGCCACCATACGCAGTGTCGTCGACTTTCCGCAGCCGGAAGGACCAACGAAGACGACAAACTCACCGTCTGCGATCTCCAGATCGATACCCTTGACGATGCGCAGCGCACCATAACTTTTGTCAAGCTTCTTCAGACTTACAGACGCCATGCGCTCCTCCTCAAACCTTGATCGAAATCAAACCAAGGTCTCCTCTTGGTAGCGATCATACCGACCGCGATAAGGAAATCAATAGTGTATCAATTTTATTTATGTCGGTTAAAATACACGCTAACATATTGAAATATAACACAACTGACGATTCAGGTGAAAATTGGCTTTCGTCAGTTTTTCACAAGCGCCCTGCTGAGATGGTGTTGCTCGACCTTATCGCAGCCGGCTAACGTAACGTGCTAGCGCATGATCATACCACGTATGCGACAGCTCGGCCGTGACGCCGTCCTGCGCCTGACTTGAGCGGACGACATGAGGCACCGGACTACCCGGCCTTTGCCCAAACGCCTCAGGGGCCCAATCCGGAACGAGACTCAACCCGACCTGATCCTCAGCGCGCGCGATCCAGAGTCCGAGCCTCGTCCTGTAATAAAGGTAGAGAGACTCTGACAAGTCTTCCGCGGTGACCGTTTCCACATAGGATCCGTCGAGCCATATCTCTTCCACCGCCACGACCTTACCGGACAGCCGGCGCAAGCGTCGGATCCGATGGCCCTCTCTGGAAGCCCCGAAGGTGGGCAGATACCCTGGCTTTTCCAGTCGGCATACGTCCAGAACTTCCGCGGTTGGAAGCCCACCACCATCGACAAGCTCGAGCCGGAACATGGCGTAAACGCTTTTAGGATCGCTGATCGCTCTAATGTAGTTGCCCGAGCCTTGTACGCGCTCAAGAAGGCCGCGGCTTTGCAGTTCCGCAAGAGTTTTGCGCAGCGTTCCGACAGCGATGCCAAGGTTGGCAGCCATCTCGCGCTCGGGCGCAAGCTTCTCGCCATCGATCAATCGTCCTGCCGCGATATCGCGAACCAGAAGCTCGGCGATCTGGAGATACATAGGCAGGCTACCGCGGGCGTTCTTCATTTGCAGGCCATCCTTGGGCACGAGACAAAAAATTGATACACCATTGATTTACTAAAAACCTGATGATATTCAAGTCCCATTCGGCAGGTGAGGAGGAATTTTATGACCGTTGTACCGATAACATCAGGCGATCTCGATGCCGCCGAAGTATCATGGTTTTCTGCGTTGTGCTCCGATGACTACGCCTATCTTGGCGTTCCGGACGACAATCTGCGCTCGAGCTGGGCGCACTGCTCGTCAATCGTGCAGAAGACCGAAGCGCTCGGCTTCCGCAACATCTTATGCCCCTCATCCTACCAGGTTGGTCAGGATACACTCAGCTTCGTTGCTGGCTGCGCACCGATCACGCAGAAGATAAACTTCCTCGCTGCGATCCGCTGTGGCGAAATGCAACCGATCATGCTGGCCAGAACTGTCGCTACGCTGGACCATATGCTCAAGGGTCGTCTGACGCTGAACGTCATCAGCTCCGATTTTCCTGGCGAGGTCGCCGACAGCGCTTACCGCTACCGCCGTAGCCACGAGGTTGTTGAAATCCTGCGCCAGGCGTGGACGCGCGAAACGATCGACCACGATGGAGAGGTTTACCAGTTCAAGGGCGTCTCCACCGAACCGGCGAGACCATATCAACAGAACGGCGGTCCGCTGCTTTACTTCGGTGGGTATTCTCCCGACGCCCTGGAATTGTGCGGTGCCCAGTGTGACGTCTATCTGATGTGGCCCGAGGTCAAGGAACAGCTTGCCGAGCGCATGCGTGCCGTGCATGCCCGTGCAGAAGCCCATGGCCGCACGCTCGATTATGGCCTGCGCATTCACATGATCGTGCGTGACACGGAAGTGGAAGCCCGCGAATATGCCGAGCATCTGGTGTCAAAGCTCGATGACGAGTATGGTCAACTGATCCGAAACCGCGCTCATGATAGCATCTCACTCGGTGTCTCGCACCAGGCGAGGGCACGCGAACTTGCCGACAAGTTCGGTTATGTAGAGCCGAATATCTGGACCGGCGTCGGCCGCGCGCGATCGGGCTGCGGCGCGGCTCTGGTTGGATCCACCGATCAGGTCCTGACCGCACTCGAAAGCTACCAGAAGATGGGTATCCGTGCCTTCATCCTCTCCGGCTACCCGCATCTTGATGAGGCCGAGCATTTCGGCACGAAGGTCCTGCCGCAGATGAAGACCTGCTCTCTGCCGGAAGTACGAGGCAGGGTTCCTGCCGAGACCCCAGCCACTCCCCTTGGAAATGGAAAGCGCCACTAATGGAACGCATCGAACTCAACGCAGACGTATCGCTGAGCCGGCTCGTCTATGGAATGTGGCGCATTGGCGACGACGCGGACACCTCGCCGGCGCATGTACAGGCAAAGATCGAGGCGTGCCTCGAGCAGGGTATAACCACTATTGATCAGGCCGACATTTACGGCGGCTACACCGCTGAAGCTATTCTTGGGCGCGCGCTTCGGGCCGCCAACGGCCTGCGGGACAAGCTGGAGATCGTTACCAAATGCGGCATTGTGGCGCCCGCTGGTCGGCATGCGGCCTCACGCGTCAAGCACTACGATACGAGCGCCGGCCATATCAACGCCTCGGTCGAGGCATCGCTGCGAGACATGGCGACAGACCGGATCGATCTTCTCCTCATTCATCGCCCAGACCCATTCATGGATGCATGCGAAACCGGCGGGGCCCTTGATGCTCTTGTGAAGTCGGGCAAGGTGAAAGCGGTCGGCGTCTCCAACTTCCGCCCCTGGGATTTCGCGCTGCTGCAATCGGCTATGAGCACGCCGCTTTCGACCAACCAGATCGAACTCAGCCTCTCTGCCACGGATGCTTTCACAAACGGCGATCTCGCTTTTTTGCAGGAACGCAAGCGGCCTATCATGGCCTGGTCGCCGCTGGGTGGCGGCTCTCTCTTGACCCGGGGTGGAGTGCTCGCCACCGCACTTGCCAAGATCGCGGGCGAACAGGATGTCGACGTTGCTGCTGTTGCGGTCGCCTGGCTGTTGGCGCATCCGGCTGCAATCATACCGGTGTTGGGGACCAACAACCTGCAACGGATCGCCGCCATCTCTGACGCGAACAAAGTCTCAATCGATCGCCAGACCTGGTTCGAGCTCTATTCACTTGCCATTGGACATGAGGTGCCGTGATGACAATTGCCGGAACTGCAAGATCATTCGAAGAGCATGTGTTCATACCTGATGCAGAAACCACGCGTAGCTATCGCAACGCGCTCGGCGCTTTCCCAACGGGTGTAACCGTGGTGACGGCTCAAACCGATGCCGGTCCAATTGGCATGACGGTGAACAGCTTCGCATCCGTCTCACTCGACCCACCGCTAGTGCTCTGGTCACCAGCCAAGAGTTCATCCCGCCACGCACTCTTTACTTCCGCAGGACATTTTACAATTCACGTGCTGAGCGCAGAGCAGACAGCCCTTAGCAGCCGTTTTACCCGCGGTGGCCAGGGCTTTGCTGATCTCGGGTGGGAGCGCAATGTCGAAGGTGCTCCCATCATCCCAGGTACGCTTGCCCGGTTCGAATGCGAACAGCAATCCGTCTACGATGCTGGCGATCATTCGTTGGTGATTGGCCGGGTATTGCGTGTCGGACTAAGGGACGGCGACCCTCTTTGCTTTGCACGTGGAGGATTTGGCCGGTTTGAGAGCCACAGTTAGTACCTCCAACGATATTTTGTATGCCCTGCAGGGAAGCGCGAAGGGGACTGCCACTTTCAGCTGGAGTTGCCTTGCGACGGTCCGAATTCTTGTAGCACCCAGCCTAGAATTATTCTGGGGGGCAGAGGAGCAGCGACCAGAGTGAAGCCTTTCGGCTTCTCCATGAGAAACGCCCGAACGTGTGGCAAACGCCTGATGTGATCAATACGATCCGAGCCATACAGCCTCCATTTCGGTCGGCCGTCCCGGATTTTCTTCGACGCAACTCGTCCAACGCCAAGCGTAGGTGCGATGGAGAGAGCGGGATGTCAACCGCAGTTCGGGTGCCCGCGCGATCGACCGGTTTGGCTTGTTCCTCTCCGCTTGTTTCTCGACGTGCGCGGTGATGGCGTCTACCACACGACCTGAATCACTATGCTTACGAGAAAAGCGATCAGTACGAGTGAGGCTATCCACATAACAGTCCGGTTGGCCTCGGCGAGCACCCGTGGCTTGGGGCCACGTTTAGGATTGAATTTGCGGCGACGCTTCTGCAGTCCACTCACATTTGATGATTTGCTTCCTGCTACCATGGGATCCGTCTTGTTCGAGATTGTACATTCCTCAGCATTAATCTACGCTCTTTCGGCGTACGCGCGAAGACTTCTTAATTGGCAGACGAAGCGGCTCCCTGCTGCGGCGAGCAGTCGGCATTCTTCATCTGCAGGCTCTACCTGTTAGCGCTTCTCGCTCAAGGTGACACTGATGATTGAGGCCGTGCGGAGCGGAATGTGCTGAAACTAATTTCTCACGGCGGCAAGACGGCACAGATCGGCACGACTGCCGAGGGTATGCCTGAAAGCGTGATATGGGTCGACTTGCTGAACCCCACAAATGAGGAAGTCACCTGGACGGAAGAAAACTGTGGCGTTCGCGTGCCATCGCGAGACGACCTCAGCGAAATCGAATTGTCGAGTAGGTTGGCTAGGGAGGGGAATTCAATCTATCTGAGCTCGCCCGTGATTGGAAAAGCAACGATCGAGCACGCTGATATGACACCGGCCGGATTCATTGTCGCCCCTCAAGTTCTCGTTACTGTTCGCTTCGAGGCCCTGCCAACATTTGACATCGTGGCCGAGCGCCTCAAGCATGACAAAACACTGAATACCGGAATGGCCGTGTTTGTCGCATTGATGGAAGCGGCAGTGGACCGCGGAGCCGACGTCCTGGAACATCTTGCCGCTGCGGTCGACGAAGTCTCCAGGGCGGTGTTCCGCGGTAATTTGAGGGGGTCGGCATCTTCCCGCACCTCGGATTTCACGCTAAGACACGCCCTTTCCAAACTCGGCAGCTTGGCGGATCGGTCCTCGAAAGCACGCGATGTACTATTGGGTATCGGGAGGATGGCCACTTTTACGTTGGACATGTGCCGCGATCAGCTTCCGGATGGTTTCCACGATCAGCTTCATGCCGTTTCCAAGGACATTTCCTCGCTCAGCGACTATGAAAGCCATCTTTCTGACAAGGCGCAATTTCTTCTGGACGCTGTTCTCGGGTTCATCACGATCGAGCAGAACGATATTTTCAAAGTCCTTACCATCGCCTCGGTGGTTGGTGTGCCGCCAACTCTATTGGCTGGGATCTGGGGAATGAACTTCAAGTTTATGCCGGAACTGAGCTGGACATTCGGCTACCCGTTGGCTTGGGTGGTGATCATAGCAAGTGGGGTCGTTCCACTGATCTGGTTCTGGAAAAGAGGCTGGTTTTGAGCTCCCAAGCCCATTTGATGCAGGTGTCCAACTGTACCATATGTCGCTTGCTTCGAAGTCACAGTGGTGCCAGTCCCTTTGGCAGACGCAACGTCATGTACCGTGGGTCGTCGGTCGTCGCGCGAGTCATTGCCTTCGACGGCGGAACGTTCCGATAGGTCCGTGCAGGTGGCACGTTGATGAGGTCGACCGGAGGTCTCCTCAAAAGCTCGCCGCGCATGCCCCCAGTCTCCCAATAGTTATGCTAAATACGCTCGTTCGCTGCATCAAGCCTTCCTAGTTTGTCCTGCGCGAAGGCGTCAACAAGGCTATACGGCATGTTTTCACTAAACATCAGCTGCACCAGGGCCGCTGCTGTCGGGCTTCGCAAGAAAAGCTCTGTCTCGTATTTGTGAAGGGCTGCTTCTATATCGCCTGAATTTCCGGCGATGGCTTTGCCTAGCTCGGCGCCATCGAACATTGCAAGATTGGCGCCCTCTCCTGATGGCATGGCGGAAGGATGGTCGCGCCTCGACGCCGCGTCCTTCCCGTTCACGAGGGCTATTTCCCGTGAGCTATCGCCGCAGGATGTTCCTTACCGGTGTCGATCTCATCCTCGCTGGCATTAAGCAGGGTTCGCAGAACCCGATGCCTTCGCCGAACTCATAGTGTGCTGGTCGCGAGTGCCAATTCGTTAAAGACCAAGCCGTTATCATGCAGCTGGCTTTCGGCCAGGTCGTTCAGCTTTCGATTTTGCATAAAGCTTCTATAGCACTACCTTACTATTGGTCGTTCTAAGGAAGATTGATAAGACAGGCGTTCTTCAGGCAGGACGGCTCCTCATGACCCAGATACTCCAGCGCTTGTCGGCGATACTCGGCGACGACCTTATCCTCACTGACGCAGCAGACATGGATCGCTACCTGCGAGACTGGCACTGCGATGCAACTGGCGCAGCCCTTGCCGTCATCAGGCCCCGGTCGACAGCCGACGTCGCTAGCGCGGTACGGGCATGCCGCGATCTCGGGCTCGCTATCGTGCCGCAGGGCGGCAACACAGGGCTTGTGCACGGAGCGCTGCCACAATCGTCATTGCAGCATATCGTTATAAGCCTTGAGCGGTTAAACAGGATCCGCTCCATTGCTCCCGACGACTTTTCGATGACAGTCGAGGCCGGCTGCATCCTGTCTACGGCGAAGGAGTGCGCTGCAGAGAACGGCATGTTCTTCCCACTTGCGCTAGGTGCGCAGGGTAGCTGCCAGATTGGTGGCAATATCAGTACGAATGCGGGTGGCATCAATGTCTTACGCTACGGTATGATGCGCGATCTGGTGCTTGGCCTTGAAGTTGTCCTGCCAAGTGGTGAGATCTGGAATGGCCTTTCAACACTGCGCAAGGACAACCGCGGGATCGATCTGAAGCAATTGTTCATCGGTTCTGAGGGCACGCTCGGTGTCATTACGGCGGCTTCGCTGAAATTGACGCCCCTTCCGACGCAGCGTGAGACTGCGCTTCTCGCCGTGGCATCTCTTGATGAGGCGGTCGCGCTTTTTCGTTTGGCGCGGCGGGAATGTTGCGACCTGATGTCTGCGTTCGAGTTCATGCCGCCAGAAGCGTTTACCCTTGCGCAGGAAGCGATGCCTGACCTGGTTATGCCGCTTTCCGCTCAGTACCAGGCCTATGTCTTAATGGAGCTCGGAGGTTCCGGGCTACTCCACATGGCGGATCTGATGCAGCGGTTCCTCGAACTTGGATTGGAAAAGGGTCTTATTCTTGATGGTGTGATCGCCGCCTCCGAGACACAGGCAAAGACCCTGTGGAGCTTTCGCGAGGGCATGGTCGAGGGACAGGTCAAGCGTGGCCGACACCTACGCACAGACGTTTCGGTTTCACTCTCCCACCTCGCATCCTTCGTGGCCGAGGCGGAAGCCGAGCTCGCAAGCGCTCTACCGGCTTGCCTGGCAATATCCTATGGACATGTTGGAGACGGGAATGTGCACCTGAATGTCTTGCCGCCAACAGGAACTCCTGAGGGCGAACGTGACACGATCATCAAGCAGGCCAAGGCAATCATCAATAGCGTTCTTTTCCGTTACCAGGGAAGCATTAGCGCCGAGCATGGCATAGGGCGTGAAAAAATGGATGACTTCCGCCTCGGATTGGCACCGACGCAAGTGCAACTGCTTGCCGCCCTAAAGTCGGCGATCGATCCGGATTGGCAAATGAACCCAGGCGTTCTCTTCTGATCGGACTGCCTCAGATCGGCTGCATCTTGCGCATGTCGCTCAGCTGACGCTTCATCTGGTTGATGCGGGCCCGCTCGCCTTCTGGCCGGCGCATGGCAACGCTGGTCGACAGGATGTCGATGACGACAAGTGCAGCGATGCGAGATATAGTTGGTGTGTACGTATTGGTGTTCTCGAGTGTTTCCACGATTAGCGAGACGTCCGAATAATGCGTCAAAGGCGATTCCGAACCGGTCAGGCAGATGACGATGGCGCCGTTCTCACGCGCGATACGCGCGATCTCGATGATCGATCGGGTGGTGCCGGTATTCGAGATGACGAAGGCGACATCACCCTCTTTCATCATCGAAGCGACCATCAGTTGCTGGTGGGAATCGAGTTCGGCGCCACAAGGTACGCCGAAAAGCGGGAACTTCTGCTGGGCGTCGCGCGCCACGATGCCCGATGCTCCGAAGCCGAAGAATACGATTGAACGGGCAGCGGCCAGTATGTCGATGGCCTTGTGAAGCGCGATCTTGTCGAGTTTCGAGCGAGCCCAATCGAGGCTCGTCATGGTGTAGTCGAAGATTTTCTCGGCGATCACCTCCGGCTCGTCAGTGTCGAGAAGGACCGAATGGGTTGCCGGCGTGCCAAAGGCAAGGCTTTGCGCGAGGCGTATCTTGAGGTCCTGAAAGCCGTTGCAACCGACTGCTGTCGCAAAGCGAAGGACCGTCGGCTGGCTGACCTCGGCAAGCGTCGCCGTTTCGCCTACGGTCGCGTTCATGATCCGGCGCGGATCGTCGAGCACAACGTCGGCAACTTTGCGATCAGACTTACGCAGTTCGGGTCGCATCGTCCGGATGACTTCTATGATGTTTCGGCCGTTGCTGCTTCTGATGTCGCTATCCATCCGGATTGCCTTTCCTGCATTTTCGACTGCGAAAACTAGAAGTTTAGTGGTTTAAGAGCAAGGTGTTCGGTGTATGCGCTTGCGCGGTTAGCGATTTTGCATCGTGTATAGTGTGTTTGTCTTGGCGCGATGCAGGTTGAGACCGGTGGTTGCGGTGACCGCGGCGTCAATTTTCTCAGGCTGCTCAGTATTGAAATCGAAGAGCCCGTAGTGGTGCGCAATAAGGTCGTTAGCGCCCACATGCAGGGCAACGGCGATTGCTTCGTGAAGCGAAAAGTTCCCGGGTACGCCGTTTTGCGAAAGCTCGGGGCGTTTGCCATTGACTGGTAGGAGAGCAACATCTGGTCGCAGTCGTCGCACTTCCTCCTCAAGTCCGATGAAGGGAATGCAGTCGCCGGAGTGCCAGATGCACGTACCATCGCCCCGGATGGCATAACCGAGAAATCGGTGGTTGCCGTCCTCGTCCATCTCCAGCGTCTCATGGGCGGCGCGCGTCGGAATGATTTCGACATTCATAGGCAGCGATATGGGTCCGCCGGCACAAGTGAGAATGAGGCGGTCTTCATGCACGCCCGAGCGCTCCATGGCCTGGGTGGCCACCGCGCGGGGTGCGACAAGCTTGGAGCGAGGATTGGCCTCAAGCAGCAACGGCAAGGTGCCGGGATCCATGTGGTCGGTGTGGGCATGCGTGCAAAGCACGAGATCGACGTGGAGGATCTCGTCCGCGAGCACAGGAGGCTGCATCAAGCGCACATGTGGGCGCGGTGTGTTTCGATATTTCACAGCCAGGCTGTCGGAAAGATAGGGGTCGACGACCAACCGCATCCCCACGATGTCGATGACGAAGCCGGCCTGACCGAGCCAGTATATCTCCGTTTTCTCGCTCGGCGGCCGGCTCAATCGCTCAGCCAACGGTTCTCCCGTTGGCATTTCTGTCAGCTTGACGCGCATCGGTCGAACTCAGGCTGACAGCACGGAAAGCAGGTTGTCGGCCGCTATCCGCGTGGCGCGGTCAACGCTTTCCGCGGTGAAGCCGCCGATGTGGCTCGTCGCGATCACGCGTCCGTGCGTGGCAAGCGTCAACGAAACCGGCGGCTCCTGTTCGAAGACGTCAGTGGCATAAGAGCCGATATGTCCGAGATCGAGCGCCTCAATCAAGGCATCTTCGTCCACCAGTTTGGCGCGGGCCGTGTTAACGATAACCTGCCCCTTCTTCGCCGAGAAGATGCGGTTGCGGTCCAGAAACGTTGAGCCATCTCGGGGAAGGGGGCAATGCAGACTTAAGATATCAGCTTCGTCGACGATGTCGTCGACCTCGGCATACGAAAATGCGCTCGACGGAAGATCGAGATTTGGCCGGGCCGGATCAAACGCGACAACGCGCGCGCCAAGAGCGATTACCATGCGTGCGACCTCCCGTCCAATCGCGCCACAGCCGATGATGCCGACGGTGCGGCCATGGATTTCAGCGCCCCGCAACCTTGGCCAGCCACCGGCCTTGATGCCGGCATCCGAATGCGGAATGGAACGCAGGGCGCTGAAAATCAGACCGATCGTGAGCTCAGCAACCCCCATGGAATTGGCGCCCTCTGCGATCATCACCTTGACGCCACGCTCCTTGAGCATGTCGATCGGGAGGTTGTCGACACCCACGCCGTTGCGGCTGATGACCTTCAAGGACGCGGCCGCCTCAATGATCTTTGGGGTAACCGGCTCGACGCCGGCGAGCCAGCCAACGCAGCCGGGTACCAGATCGATCAATTCCTGCTCGTTCGGCATTGCGCCTGCCGTAGAATAGACGATTTCAAAGCCTTGCTCTCGCATCCGCTCGACGTCGGGATGCGGTTCCTGCGTCAACGAACGCGGTGTGACGAGAATACGTTGGTTCATGCTCATCTCCCCGCGGCCTGAATGGCGATCTCGGATATGCGATCGAACGAAGGACCCGATGTTGGGATCGAGACGTCGAAGACCTCGGCGATGACCTGCGTCCAGCCGTGGATGAAATAGGTCCAGCCGTCCTCGATGCGCAGCGACCGTTCCGTCTGCTGACGACGAGCCTGGTCGAGAAAGACGAGCTCGCCACGATAATTGAGATCCCAGATAACTGCGCGTTCGGGGAAGACGGCGGCATCCGTCAAGGGCGAACCCGGTGCGTCCTTGCCGAGGCCGGTAGCATTGATGACGAGGGAGCCGGGCTTCAATGTGGCCAGAACCTTGTCGTTGTCTTCAGGACGTTCTGCCAGGAGGTACTCGACCGGTACGTCGAAGTCGACCTGCTCGTGGATACGCTTGATCTCGTCAAGGCGATGCTGGCTGCGATTGGTCACGATGATGCGCGACGGCACGTTTCTGCCGCGGCTCTTTCGCATCAGGTGCCAGGTCAGCGCGATCGTCGATCCGCCGGCTCCCATTGAAAACAGATCGGCGTTGTTGTCTGCGAAGTAGGTTTCGCCGAGGAAGCCGTCGATCGACAGGCCCGACGAAATCGGATCCTTGGCGTGGCAGATCAGCTTTCCGTCCCGTTTTGAGATGCAGCTGGTCTCGTCCATCAACAGCGCATGCGGATCGATCACGTCGAACATGTCCCTGCAGGCGTGGAAGAGGTCGATCTTGTGGGTGGTGACAAGCGCGCCCATGGACATCGGGTCATCACGGATGAACTCGACCGCCTTGCGATAGGCTGCGGGATCGTCGTGCAGCTTGAAATCGATGCCCTTGATTTCGGCGTCCTTTAATCCGAGAAAATTTCCCCAGGCGGGAAAGACCTTCATGATCGAGCTTTTGCCGGTCGTCACGCCGATGAAATAGAGTGTCGGGCTGGTTGCGGGTTCGTAAGTGCTCACGCGCGCTTCTCCAGAGCTTCCTTTGCGACCTTGACGGCAGCTGCGGCGTTTTTCGCGATATCCTTGAAGCGGCCCTCGCGAATATCTTCGGTCTTGGCAATCCAGGTGCCACCCACCGCGATCACCTGGCGAAGCGCAAGCCACTCTCCGATCGTTGCCTCGGTCACGCCGCCCGTCGGGATGAAGCGGATACCGAGATGGGCGAAGGGGGCGGAAATGCCCGCCAGCGCCTTCGGACCGCCCGCTACGCCGGCCGGGAAAAACTTCGCCAGCCGCACGTCACGCGCGGCCGCAAGCGTCAGATCGGATGGCGTCATGATCCCCGGGCAGAAAGGCAGGTTTTCAGTCTTGGCGGCATCGACGATGTCGGGATCGAATCCCGGCGCCAAGCCGAAACGCGCACCGGATGCGATTGCCTTCTTCAGATTGGTCCGGTCGAGGATGGTGCCTGCGCCGATGCACAGTTCGGGGCGCGCGTCGCGCATGGCTGCAAGTACATCTGCGGCGGCATCGGTTCTAAAGGTAATCTCGGCCACCGGCAATCCGCCCTCGAGCAGCGCATCGGCGAGCGCCACCGCATCCGAGGCGCGCTCGATTGCGATAACGGGAACGACGCCGAGACCGGCGATAAGGTCGATAGGATGTGTCATGGCATTCTCCGCAAGCTCTTGGCGATCAGGTGTAGGACTTCATCAGCGCGCGAACCGTGTCCTCGCTGCGCGGTTGATAGGCCGGGTTCTCGATGAGTTTCCAACCTTCGGCTCCGTTGCTTACGACGCGGTGGCGCATGCCGCGGGAGGATTCAATGATTCCGTAATCCTGGCCGCTGTCGGAGGGGTAGGCGAAAACCATCACCAGATCCTCGTTGCCGATGTTGATGGAGCGGTGGATCCAGAAGGGGGGCACATAGCAGATCGTCTGCGGCCCAATCTCGACGATGCGCGTCTCGCCTGCCGGCGATTCGAGCTGCATCAGTCCCAGACCCTTCTGGCCATAATATATCTCGGGCCGATCCGCCTTGGCGTGGATATGTCCGCGCGTCAGGAAGAACTCGGCAGCGATCCGGCCGGGGCTCATTCGCGTGACACCGTAGATGAGGTCGCCACTGTGTGTTCCCGGACGAAAATCCTCCACGTCGTAGACGACGACATCGCCGAGCTTTTCGAGCGCCGCCTCGAATGCGGCTTCGTCGGCGTAGAGCCCGTTGAGATCGCTCAGGCGCTTCTCGTATCGCCCCGTCTTTCCGCTCATTCCGCCGCCAATCGTGTCGACGACGCTTGAGACTGGTTCCCGCATCATAATTCATCCTCCGTTCGGTAGTAGAATTACATAAATAGATATGAAAACACGTGCAAGCGAAATTTTTAGGCTATATTGCGCTGCAAAAACGTAGAAATTGAACAAAAAATATGTTGACGGGAAAAATTCATGTAACTACGCTACATTTCAGCCAGGAGATGGCTTGCGCTTGAAAGCGCTCACCCGGAGGAGAAACGAAAATGAAAAAGACTGTAATGACGCTTGCGCTCTGCGCAGCTGCATCGGTACTTGCCATGGCGACCGCGCAGGCGGCCGATTGCAAGATCGGCATCTCGATGAAGACGCTGGACGCGCCGTATTTCGCCGCACAGGAAGTCTCGGCGAAGAAGCATGCCGAAGAGCTCGGCTGCGAAGTCATCTCCGTCGATGGCCAGAACGATCTCAACAAGCAGGTCGCCGACGTCGAAGACATGGTCGCGCAGGGCATCGGCGCGCTGATCATTAATCCGCGCGACAGCAAGGGCCTTGTTCCGGCCGTCAACGCGGCCACCGCAGCGGGCGTCAAGGTCTTCGTGATCGACTCGACGATCGACGCCCAGGCCAATTTCGTAACCCTGGTCCAGTCCTCGAACTCGCAGAACGGCCTTCTGGTCGGCCAGTGGCTCGCCGATGCGACCAAGGGCAAGGAGCTCAAGATCGCGTTGATCTCCGGTGACAAGGGCAATGAAGTCGGCCAGGAGCGCCGCCTGGGCGTGCTGGCAGGTCTGACCGAAGGCCAGCTGCGCAACGAAGGTCGTGCCAACTTCACGGTGGTCGGCCAGGGTTGGGGCGCCTGGACCAACGAAGGTGGCCTGAAGGCGATGGAAGACCTTCTGACCGCGAACCCTGACGTCAACGTCGTGCTCGGCGAAAACGACTCCATGGTGCTCGGCGCGCAAAAGGCGCTTGAGCAGGCGAACAAGTCGGGCGACGTC
The DNA here is from genome assembly GCF_002338015.1 of Rhizobium sp. UBA1881. Taxonomy (NCBI): domain Bacteria; kingdom Pseudomonadati; phylum Pseudomonadota; class Alphaproteobacteria; order Hyphomicrobiales; family Rhizobiaceae; genus Rhizobium; species Rhizobium sp. UBA1881. The sequence goes on along the minus strand of NZ_DDHH01000167.1, from coordinate 13,613 downwards.
CTGTTCCTGGCGGCCGCAGATGGCCAGAAGGAGGCGTTGCAGGCGATCAAGGATGGCAAGTATGGCGCAACCGGTCTCAATGATCCGGCGCTCGTTGCCGCCACGGCCGTCGATCTCGCCAAGAAGGCGCTCGATGGCAAGCTGCCCGGCGATATCTCCAAGATCACCTACACGACGCCGACCGCGATCACCAAGGACAACGTCGACAAGTACCTGAAGAAGGACGCGGTATTCTAAGACCCGATCCTCCCTGTGGCCGGCGCGGTTTCGTCCCCGCCGGCCACCCATTCAATGACCTCGGAAGCCGGCTCGCGCCGGTGCCGCCGCAGAGCGCGGCTTGGTCGTGACAAGCAGAATGTGACGCTATGGAAACTGTTGTTGAGCTGACCGGCATCCGGAAATCCTTCGGCGGGGTACGCGCCCTTCAAGGTGTGGATTTCGCTCTGCGCAGCGGCGAGGTTCACGCCCTGCTCGGCGAGAACGGCGCCGGCAAATCGACGCTGATGCGCGTTCTGGGTGGTGAATACATCCCTGAATCTGGAAGCGTGAAGGTCCGCGGCCACGAGCAGCGGTTCAAGGGGCCGATGGATGCGCTCGATAAGGGCATCGCCATTATTCACCAGGAAATGGCGCTGGCGACGGACCTCACCGTGGCGGAGAATATCTTTCTGGCCGAGATACCCTCGGTCATCTCCTGGCGGGACCTCAACCGGCGCGCCGCGGAGCTTATCTCCAGCCTGGGCTTTTCGATCTCGCCGTCCGCGACCGTGTCCGATCTGTCCGTTGCTCATCAGCAGGTCGTCGAAATAGCCAAGGCGCTCTCCAAGAATGCCAGCGTGATGGTGTTCGACGAGCCGACGGCGGTTTTATCCGTGCAGGATGCCGAGCGCCTGCTCGGCATCATCCGGACACTACGAGCACGCGGCGTCGGCATCATCTACATCTCTCATCGCCTCGACGAGGTGTTTCGCATCGCCGACCGTATCACGGTCATGAAGGATGGTGCGTCCGTCCAGACCGTGGAGCGACAGGACGTTGCGATCGACGACGTCATCCGCATGATGGTCGGCCGATCGCTGAAGGCTCTTTTCGGAGACGATCTCGAACGGCCGATCGGCGCAGAAGTGCTGCGGATCGAGGAGCTGTCGGATGGTGCGCGCATTCGAGGCGCGTCGCTCTCTGTCAAGGCAGGCGAGATCGTCGGGCTTGGCGGACTAGTTGGAGCCGGTCGCACCGAGCTGGTGCGCCTCATCTTCGGCGCCGAGAAGGCCCGTTCGGGCAAGATCTTTCTGCATGGCAAGGAAGTGCGCGTGAACAACCCTCGCGCTGCCGTTAAGGCAGGGATAGGGCTTGTTCCCGAAAGCCGGAAGGAGCAGGGGCTCGTTCTCGATTTTCCGATCCGCGTCAACGCGACGATGTCGAAGCTCGGGCCGCTGGTCAATGCGTTCGGTTTCGTGCGGCGGGCGGCAGAAGGCGCGACCGTCGAAAAGCTGGCGGCGCGCCTGCGTATCAAGGCCGGCAGTCTCAACGATCCCGCATCGAGCCTTTCCGGCGGCAATCAGCAGAAGGTCGTGCTCGCCAAGTGGTTTCACGCCGATGGCGACCTTCTGATCTTCGACGAGCCGACCCGCGGCGTCGATGTCGGCGCAAAGACCGAGATCTACTCGCTCATCAAGTCGCTTGCGGCCGAGGGCAGGGCGGTGCTCGTCATCTCGTCCGAACACATCGAGCTCTTCGGGCTGTGCGACCGCATTCTCGTGATGCGTGAGGGAGAACTGACGGGGTCGCTCGACCCGCAAGACTACACCGAAGAGAAACTGCTGAAGCTGGCGATGGTCAATACCGTCTCACAGGCCGAAGCCATCGCGACCAGCAACTGATTGGGTTAAAGCCGTGACCGAACTCACCGAAACCGCTCACCGTTCGCCTTCGCTGAACATTTCCAACATCCTGCACCGCTACGGCACGCTGGCCATCCTGATCGCCCTGCTGATCGTGGCGACCTCGATGTCGGATGTCTTTCTGACCCAGCGCAACATCATCAACGTTCTCCGGCAAAGCGCAGGCACCAGCCTGATGGCAATCGGCATGCTCTTCGTCATCCTGACCCGGGGTATCGATCTCTCGGTCGGTTCGGTGGCAGCGCTCGGCAGCGTGCTTTCGGCGATCGTCATCCAGGACTACGGCACCGGCGGAGCGGTCGCGACCGCCTTGATCGCCGGCGCAGCCTGCGGCCTTGCCTCCGGCGTCCTCGTCGCCTTCCTCAAATTGCCGCCCTTCGTGACGACGCTTGCGATGATGACGGTCGCGCGTGGTCTCTCCTTGATCGTCTCCGCCGGACAGCCCATTCAGATGGGCGACGCAGGGATCTGGATCACGACGTTTGGCTCCGGCTCGATCGCCACCATTCCCTACCCCGTCGTGCTGATGGCGATCGTCTTCGTCATCGCCGGCATCGTCCTGACCTTCACGCGCTTCGGACGCCTGGTAAAGGCGATCGGCTCGAATGTAGAAGCCGTGCGACTGTCCGGTATTCCGGTCGCCTATTACACCACCGCTGTCTATGTGATCTCCGGTGTGCTCGCGGCCGCGGCCGGTATCGTTTCGACAAGCCGCACCGGCATCGGCTCGGCCAATATCGGTGTCGGTTCGGAGCTCGACGCGATCGCTGCCGTCGTGATCGGCGGCGCCAGCCTGATGGGCGGCCGCGGTGGCGTCATGAACACCTTCATCGGCGTGCTTGTGCTTGGCATTATCGCCAATATGATGAACCTTGCCCGCGTGCCCGGCTATCACCAGCAGGTCTTCATGGGTTGCATCATCATCGGTGCGATGCTCCTGCAATATGCCTCCAACTGGTTTCGCAAGTAGTGTCCGCCTCCTGCAGGGGTAAGTAGCATGCTAAATGATCTCTTCCTTGCCATCGACGTCGGCACCGGCAGCGTTCGTGCCGCCCTCGTCGACACCAAGGGCAAAATTCTTGCGGTCTGCAGCCGCGAGCACGAGCAGATCGTTCCGCAATTCGGCTGGGCTGAGCAGCGTCCGGCGGATTGGTGGGCGGGCGTCGTCGCTACGGTCCGGGAGGTCCTGGGACAGGTTGCCGATGCGCGCTCTCGCGTGGTTGCCGTTGCAGCCTGCGGCCAGATGCACGGCACGGTGCTTGTCGACGACGATGGGGAGTTGGTGCGCGAGACCGCGCCGCTCTGGAACGACAAGCGGACCGTCGACTATGTGACGGCCTTCGAGGCCGCGCATGCGCCGAACGATTATCTTTCCGATTGCGCCAACCCGCCGACGCCCGCCTGGCCTGGCTTCAAGCTGCAATGGCTGCGCGACCACGACGCATCTGCCTACAGCAAAGCTTCCGCCGTGCTGATGCCAAAAGATTACGTCAATCTGCGCCTGACCGGCCAGATCGCCATGGATCGCAACGACGGCGGGGCAAGCTTTCTGATGGATCCCCGTAGCGGCGACTGGTCGCGCAAGATGATCGCGCTGCTCGGGCTCGATGCCGGTAAACTGGCGCCGCTTCGCAATCCAACGGAGATTTTGGGCACCGTCAGCGAGAACGCTGCGATCGAGACCGGGCTGCGCCAGGGCACGCCGGTGCTGGTCGGCGGGGCCGACTATCCGGTGGCCCTTTTGGGATCCGGCGTATGCCGGCCGGGCGTAGGTTCGGAGGTGATGGGAACCTCAGCAATCATCACCGCGATCGCCGCCAAACCGCTTCTTGATCCGTCAATCTGCAACGTCGGGACTGTCGAAGGAAACTGGGGCGCCTTCATGCTTCTGGAGTCCGGCGGCGACGCCATGCGCTGGGCAAGACGGGCGTTCGACGAGAAGAAATCGTCCTATGAGGACATTGTCGCAAAGGCTGCCGAGGCACCTGCCGGATCCGATAAGCTGTTCTTCATGCCGTACCTCACCGGTGAGCGGCTTGGCGAGCATCGCAATGCGCGCGCGCAATTCTTCGGGATCGGTGCCGCGCATGGTCTTGCGCATATGCACCGCGCGGTGCTCGAAGGCGTCGCATTCGCCACCAAGCGCCATATCAATATTCTCGATCGCATTTCCGGTGCGCCACTCGAGCGGGTCATTGCGTCGGGTGGCGGGGCGAAAACCGAGCTTTGGATGAAGATCAAGGCCAGCGTCTACGGTATTCCGATCCTGGTTCCCTCCGAACCGGAATGCGGCCTGGTCGGCTGCGCGATCATGGCGGCGGCGGCAACCGGGCAGTTTTCAGGCGTGGAGGATGCAGCCGGGGCCTTTGTCTCCTACGCGCAGGAAATCGAGCCTGATCCGCGCTGGGCTGAAACCTATCGGCCGATGCAGGCCTTCTTCGAGAAGCTCTATGCGCACAGCCAGGCCCTCTACAACGATCTCGACGGGCTGCCGCAATGACAGAAAGAGCCGTACTTTTCGACATGGACGGCACCCTCGTTGATAGCGAGGGGCTGCATTTCGATGCCATGAAACAGGCACTGCTCCAGATGGGATACCACGTGCCGGACGCGCTCGCTGATCGCATGACCGGCATGAGCGGCGCCGATTGCCACGCACTGCTGCGAGAGGCGATCGGTTTCAAGCCATCCTTCGATGATTATGTCGAAGGCAAGTATCGATGCTATCTGGCCGGCGCTGCCAGACTAGAGCGCCGCCGTGGGGTCGATGCCGTTTTGAGATTGCTCGCAGAAACGGGCACCCGTTTCGCCATTGTCTCGAATTCGGACCGCATGCTGGTTGATGCCAATCTGCGAGCTGCATCCCTGCAGCAGCCCGGACTTGTGACCGTCAGCCGAAATGACGTCGTGCGTGGAAAGCCGGATCCCGAACCCTATCTCAGGGCGGCGCATCTGCTTGGCGTCAGTCCCGAAAACTGCATCGTGGTCGAGGACAGCACTCCCGGCGCCGTTGCTGGTCTTGCTGCGGGAATGACCGTCATCGGATGGCCCGAGCCACATAGGACCGACCTCGTCTTTCCGCCGTCGGCGATCCTGGCCGATCCCAACGATCTGGCTTCAACGCTCACCGGCCTACTTTCTTCCTTTCCTTTGCAAACGACCCTTCAAGGATGCGACTAATGTATCTCGATAAGTTCAAGCTCACCGACAAGATTGCCGTCGTCACCGGCGCCGCGCGCGGGATCGGCTACGCCGCCGTCGAGGCGCTGGCGGAAGCTGGAGCGAAAGTCGTGCTGACGGACATGAACGATGCCTTGCTCAAGGAAGCAACGGCGACGCTTGCCGCCAAGGGGTACGGCGTCGACAGCGTCGTGCTCGACGTTACCGATGTCAAAGCCGTGCAGGCGGCCCATGACGAGATCGTCGCCCGCCATGGCCGGGTCGACATCCTCGTCAACAATGCCGGCATCGCCATCAGCAATCATCCGGCCGAAACCATGGCAGACGATGTCTGGAACAAGGTGATCGACGTCAATCTGAACGGCGTTTTCTGGTGCTGCAGGGCGTTCGGCAAGTCGATGCTCGATCGCGGCTCCGGCACCATCGTCAATGTCGGCTCGATGTCCGGCTTCGTTGTAAATCGCCCGCAGGAGCAGGCGAACTACAACGCCTCCAAGGCAGCCGTTCACCATCTGACGAAGTCGCTCGCCGCCGAATGGGGCGCGCGCGGCGTTCGCGTCAATTCGGTGGCGCCCACCTATATCGACACGGAGATGAACAAGTACGTTTACGAGGACGCCGAGATGTACAGGCACTGGGTCGGCGGCACCCCGATGAACAGGCTTGGCCGCACCGACGAGGTCGCTTCCGTCATCCTGTTCCTCGCCAGCGACGCATCCAGCCTGATGACCGGCTCGATCGTGCTCGCCGATGGAGGCTACGTATGCTGGTGACGGCTGACATCAAGCCGCGCGGCGCACGCTTCCCCGGCCGCTATATTCAGGCAACGGGCGCGATCGGGCTGCTAGGGCAGGAAGCGCAAGGGTATGGCAAGCGTGCCGTGGCCCTGCTCGACCGTGGCATTTTCGGCATGCTCGAAAAATCCGTGTCGGACGCGTTCGATGGTCACTCCGATGTCGAGGTCGTGCGTCACGGAGGAGAGTGCTCGGAAGCTGAAATCGCCAGCCTCGTCGTTCGTGCCAGGACGGCCGCAGCCGATGTCGTCATCGGTATCGGTGGCGGCAAGGCGCTCGATACGGCAAAGGCGGCTGCCCGCGATCTCGGATTGCCAGTGATCGTGGTGCCGACGATAGCCGCTTCGGATGCGCCGTGCAGCGCGCTCGCGGTCGTCTACAACGAGGACGGCACGGTCGCGTATGACAGCTTCTTGCCCGCCAATCCCGACCTGGTTCTTGTCGATACGGCCCTGATCGCTGCCGCGCCCGCGCGCTTCCTGTCGGCCGGGATCGGTGATGCGCTGGCAACATGGTACGAGGCGGATGCGTGCCGACAAAGCGGTGCGTTGAACTGCATGAAAATGCCCGGCCTGCCGCTTGCATTCGAGGTTGCGCGGTTTTGCCGGGAAACAATCCTGGAGTTCGGCGCAGCGGCGCTCACGGAATGCGATGCGAAGACGGCGGGACCGGCAATCGAGCGGGTCGTGGAGGCCAACATTCTCCTGTCGGGGATAGGCTTTGAATCCGGCGGCGTGGCCGCTGCGCACGCGATACATCACGGCCTCTGTGAGCTGGAAGATGTGCATCATCACCTGCACGGCGAAAAGGTGGCCATCGGCGTGCTGGCCGGGTTGAAGATCCAGGGCCGGCATGACGAATTCACGCGGGTTCGCGACTTTTGCCGATCGGTGCGGCTTCCGACGCGGCTGACGGATATCGGGATTGCCGAGGCTTCGCGGGAGAAGCTGGAAATTGTCGCGCGACGTGCCTGCCGCGCCGGCGAAATCATCCACAACGAGCCGATGCCGGTCACCGAAGGAATGGTGATCGAAGCGCTGGCGGCGTTGATCTAATCGATGGAGTAAGAACTATGGGTAAAAACGAGGCGTTCGCGCCGAACTTCCTTGATGGTAAGACGGTGGTGGTCTCGGGCGGCACGAGCGGCATCGGTCTGGCCGTTGCGCAAGGCTTCGCCGGGGAGGGAGCCCGCGTGCTCGCCACAGGCAGCTCCGAACGCCGGCTTGACGATGCCCGATCGAGCTCATCCGGTACGATCACGTTCTCAAAACTTGATGTGCGGGACGGCGCCGCAGTCGATCGATATTTTGCCGATCTGCCGACGCTTGATGTGCTGGTCAATTGCCAGGGCATCGCGCGCCCAGACAGTGAGTGGGACGAGGATGTCTTTCTCGATGTCATGGACGTCAATCTGAGCAGCGCTATGCGTCTCTCCCGCGCTGCCTTTCCGTTGCTCAGGAAGAATGGGGGAAGCATTGTCAATTTCGCGTCGATGCTGAGCTATCTGGCCGATGAAAGCGTCCCTGCCTATACAGCAAGTAAGACGGGCATCGTCGGGTTGACACGCGCCATGGCGCATAAGTATGGTCGCGACGGCGTCCGTGTGAACGCGGTTGCGCCGGGCTATCACCGCACGGAGATGACGAAGCCGCTCTGGTCGCAGCCGGATAGCGAAGCGAAAATCGCCGAGCGATCGGCACTGAAGCGCTGGGGAACGACCGAGGACCTCGTTGGCCCGATCCTGTTTTTGTGTTCGCCAGCCGCCGCGTTCGTGACTGGCGTCACGCTGCCGGTCGACGGTGGTTACAGTGTCGGGTAAAGACATAGCCTGCTGATTAGGGTCGACTGACAGTGCCAATTCCCGGACCCGGCGCTGCGACATCTACGGGCTTTCCGACGATCTGCCGAAGTCGGCGGTTCAATTCCTCGATAAGCTGGGCTGTCGTGCCGTTCGAGGGGGATGCGACACCTCCGGCATCGTCGGCCCAGCCGGAGATCCAGCAGAGTGCTAGCCCGACTCTTTCAGAGATCCATTACCATCTCATGCCAGGCGATGCCGCCGTGGTCCGATTCTGACGGCCGGACATATCTGTAACCCATCTTCTCGTAGAGGGGCACGCGCCGATCCTTGCACATGAGATGGATCGTCTCTTTTCGTGCCGCTCTCATCTCGTCAATGAATCGTTGCATCAGAAGCTTCGAATAGCCCTTTCCCTGTTCAGCAGGGGCGACCACGACCGACATGATGACAGCGTTGGGTGCAGCCGGATCGTGCCCGACGAGTTCCTTAAACGCCTCATCGGACATGACGACCTCGTATGCGCAGCCGCTGTTGATAAATCCTACGATCTTTCCCTCTGCCTCGAGTATCAGGAAGCCCTCCGGGAACTGAGTGATCCGATTTTCGATCCTTTCGAGGGTGGCCGCCTTGTCGCCTTCGTAGGCTGATGTCTAAATCTCGAAGCATCTGGCCGCGTCGCTAGGTGTCGGTCTGCGGAAGGAGTGATTGTCTGCCAAGGCGCAATCCCTTTCATATCGGGGCCTGTCTTGTTGCGGATCGGCCGGGCCGCAAGACATGTCAGTGGCACTGGAACGAGTTCGACGGCTGAAATACGATCCGTTTGGCGGCTTCGATGCTGACAATCTCATTTTCCGTCGAATGGCGAAACACTTTAGAACCAGAGATCGCGCACGCATCGCCCCTTCGATGGCAGATCGGTAAACGTCACCAATCCGTCGAAATGATCGATCGCTAGGTCTGCTACCGCCTCGGGTGCCGCGAGCCTGACATTGACCGCCATCCGCCGTCGCCCATCCGGCTCCAGCACCAGGCCACGCCAAGCGAGTACGCAGGCGCAGGTAGGGCAGAACAGGATCTCAAGCGGCGACTTGTCCCTTCCCGAGCGCGTGTAGGAGGCGGTCGGTCCGGTGACCGCAACTCGGTAATCTTCGTAGTCATAGGCCCAAAGCGTGCCGTACCGGCGACACATTGTGCAATTGCATGAAGTTATGGATCCCGGATCACCCTCCAGCCTCCATTGCGCCTTTCCGCAATGACATGAGCCGATCATCATGAAATGAGCTCCTCTTGTGCCGTCGACGCGCTATGTTGCCGGATTGAACCCTCCACCGCAATTGCTATGACCTGGCAAAATGAGCGAGACGTGAGCGTCTTACCGGTCCGCTCGCGGTCGGATTGAAACTGAGACGTCATAGCAATTCATTGGGCAAACGATCAATCGGCAACAAACGAGCGGCGCCGGGCTCGCGCGGCAAAGACGGGGCGTCACACGGTCCCTTTACCTCAGGAAGGCAACAATCGAATTGGCGATTTCTGAGGTGTGCGTCTCCACTGCGAAGTGGCCAGCATCGAGTAGACGAACCTCGGCATTTGGCAGATCCCGTCGGAACGCTTCGGCACCTACCGCCAGAAAGAATGGATCCCTGTCACCCCAGATCGCCAGGAGCCGTGGCTGATGTTCGCGAAAATAGGCCTGGAAGGCAGGGTACATGGCCACGTTGCTCGCGTAATCGAGCGCAATGTCGAGCTGGATTTCCTCGGCATCAGGGCGCGCCATGTAGAATGCGTCCAGCGAATAGCCGTCCGGTGAAATGAGCGGCAAACGCGAAACGCCGTGCTCGTATTGCCAGCGAATGGCCGCCGGTTTCATGATCTCGCGTAGCGCTTCTCGGTTGGGCTTCGTCGGGTCGACCCAGTAACGCCTGATCGGCTCCCAGACTTCTCCCAAAGCGTCTTCATAAGCATTGCCATTCTGAGAAATGATCGCCGTCACACGCTCTGGGTGCCCCATTGCGACCCGGAACCCGATCGGTGCGCCAATGTCAAAGGCGTAAAGAGCGAACCGTTCAATGCCCAGGATCTCGATGAAGCTTGCGATGACTTTGGCAAGATTGTCGAATGTATAGGAGAACTTAGATCGAGACGGTGACTCGGATTGCCCAAAGCCGGGTATGTCGGGCGCGATCAAATGAAACCGGTCGGCAAGCATAGGGATCAGATCGCGAAACATGTGGCTCGAAGACGGGAAGCCGTGAAGCAGCAGCAGGGTCGGCTTCGTCGGGTCTCCCGCCTTTCGATAGAAGACGCTGATGTCGTCGACGTCAACACGGTGATAGGTCGGATGGTTCATCTCCAGTCCGCCCTAGAAACCAAAATCGCTGAGACCGGGATGGTCGTCCGGACGAGGGCCTTGCGGCCAGTGAAACTGGCGGTCCTGTTGGCGTATCGGAACGTCGTTGATGGACGCGAAACGCCTTTGCATCAAGCCGTTGGCCTCGAATTCCCAGTTCTCGTTCCCGTATGAGCGGAACCAGTTGCCGCTGTCGTCGTGCCATTCGTAAGCGAAGCGAACCGCGATACGATTTTCGGTGAAGGCCCAAAGCTCCTTGATGAGGCGATACTCGATCTCGCGCTGCCATTTACGGGTGAGAAAACCGACAATAGCATCGCGCCCGTTCACGAACTCTGACCGATTGCGCCATTCGCTATCGGGAGTGTAGGCGAGTGCCACCTTTTCCGGGATGCGACTGTTCCAGCCATTTTCGGCTAACCGGACTTTTTCCGTTGCCGATGCCAGAGAAAAAGGGGGAAGGGGCGGTCTTGTGGTTTCCATGTCTATTCTCCAATCGCTTCGAGGCGAGTTCGCAACGCCAGATTCTCGGCTTCCAGTTGGGCCAGGCGCTCACGCAGCGGTGTGACGGCGTGCTCGATCTCACGCTCGGTGTATCGCGGGGTTATATGTTGAGGACAGTTCCAATCGAAGGCCTCCAGCCGGAGCTTGAAAATCCGTTCCGCCTTGGCTCGGTATCCGGCGTCGGTAACGAGGCTGGTCAGCGCGGTATTAACGTCGAGTGTCAGTTTCTCGACATGCATGTAAATCTTGAGACGTGCCCGCCGTGGGTAATCCACCAGGAAGAGGCAGGCTCGGTCGTTCGCCGTGAAGTTTCCGGTGCTGATATATTGGCGGTTGCCCCTGTAGTCCGCGAATGCCAGCGTCTTTTTGTCGATCACCTTGAGGAAGCCCGGTGGGCCACCGCGATGCTGCACGTAAGGCCACCCCGTTTCGGAGACGGAGGCCATGTAGAAACTGTCGCGTGACGCGATGAAGGCAAGCTCACTTTCGGTGAAACTGTCGGATTGGCGGTGGTGATCGCCCAGCCAGATTTGATCCGCCCCCATTTCGGCCTGCGCCTGCCGCACATTCGCAGTGATGGCAACGTCCAGGAAATGATACGGCATAGATGATCTCCGTATTTCGGTTACCCACTTAACTGCAGCGACAGTGCGACCTTAGCTCACCAGAGCCTTGGCCGCACCTTTAACCAGCATCTCATCGCTCACTTGCTTGCAATATTGCGATCCAGGAAGTCGTTTATAAGCGGAGCCGCAACGTCCAGCTTCTCCTCGAGTAGGAAATGGCCCGAATTCAGGATATGAACCTCGGCGTCCGGAAGGTCCCTGAGATAGGGATGAGCCCCCGCCTCGGGGAAGATGTAATCGTTCTTGCCCCAGATGATCAGCGTGGGTGGCCTACGCTCGCGGAAGAAGTTCTGAAAGTCGGGATAAAGCGGCAGGTTCGTGCGGTAGTCGTACAGCATATCGAGCTGAATGTCGCGGTTGCCCGGCCGATCCAGCAACGCTTGATCGTGAACCCAATTGTCAGGACTTATGCGCGAAACGTCTTCCATGCCGTCGGTGTATTGGAACTTCGTCGTTTCCAGCGTGACGAGGCCATTGAGTGCCTCGCGGCTCTTGGACGAACCATCGGACCAGTAGGTCTTGATCGGATCCCAAAATGCCTTCAACCCTTCGTCATAGGCGTTGCCGTTCTGGATGATTAGTCCGCTGACGCGTTCTGGGTGTTTCAGCGCCAGGCGGTAACCAACTGGCGCACCATAATCCATGACATACATCGCGTAGCTTTTGACCGCCAAGTGATCCATCAGCTTGTCGACGACGTTGGCGGCACCGGCAAACGTGTATGCGAATTTGTCATGATCGGGAGCAGCGCTTTGGCCGTAACCGGGATAGTCCGGCGCGATGACATGGTAGCGATCTGCAAGCAGCGGTATCAAGTTGCGGAACATGTGTGAAGACGTTGGAAAGCCGTGCAGAAGCAGCACGACGGGAGCGTTGGCGGGGCCGGCCTCGCGGTAGAAAATGTCGATACCTTCGATAGTCGCGGTTCTGTAATGGACCGGAAACGGGGCCTTGCGAACGTCTGCCGAAATTGTTGCGGGAACGGCATCTGCTGCTGCTGCCGCGGTCGTCATTGTGGCAGTCGCAAGCATCAGACATAAAACCAAGCTACGCATGATAGTCTCCCAGTAATAAAGATGGAACGAAAGTTTCATTCAAACGGACCGCTTGCTCATACCAGCGGGACTGCCGCCATTGCGACAAACGCACCCACGGCGTTGGCAACCGCGGACGCCGAACGTTTGATGCGGATTCGGTGCGGCTCAAACGATGTAGCCCCTCACTCGATCGGGCTTCGTCAAAGCTGCGATAGCCAACGATTATGCGGGATTGGGATCACTCTCAATTGCGATCTACGTCCGATGCAACTAGACCATGGCATGGTCGCCATAGACCTTCGTATATCGATTAGTTCTTACGTAACTCACAGAAAACCCGTAAGAATTTCAATTTAGGCATTGGCAGTTTGGTGTCGAAAAACTCCGCGGAGCATGTTGTGGATAGAAAATCGCAAGCCGAACCCATTATCGATCTGATACCCGCGATGGTTTGGTCCGCGACGTCGGACGGTATGCTGGATTTCGCCAACCAGCACTTTCTGGAATTTATCGGTGCGCCGCTCGAGGCAATATCGGGTGTCGGCTTTTATCAGATCTTCCATCCCGACGACACCGCGCGTCTTGCTTCGGAGTGGCACGTAATCATGGCGTCTCGCCGCGCGCGAGAAGTTGTCGGCAGGATCCGACGTAAGGATGGCCAATATCGCTGGTGCACGCTTCGACAAAAGCCCCGTCTCGATGCCGAAGGCGATGTCGAGAGATGGTATGGCGTGGTTCTGGATATCGAGGACCGCAAGCAGGCAGAAGATGCCCTGCAAACGACAAAGACAGCACTTGCCGCAAGCGAGGAAAATCTCCGCCGGATCATCAACTCGCTGCCAGTACTCGTCTGGTCAGCGCGTCCTGACGGTAGTGCCGACTTCGTCAATCAGAGTTGGTTGGACTATGCCGGTCTCCCGGCGGAGAAGGTTCTCGGCTGGGGCTTTCTCGATCTCTACCACCCCGACGATGTTCCAGGCATGGTCGACATCTGGAAACGAGATCTCGCTCATTCTGACCACACGGTCCTAAAGGGGCGTATTCGCGGGGCGGACGGAAAATACCGGTGGTTTTACTTTTCGGGTCGCAAGCTGATCGACGCCAATGGAACTGAGCGCTGGTTCGGCGTCAACATCGACATCGACAAACTCCAAACCGCCGAAGACGCACTGCGAGAGGGCGAGGCGGCTCTGCGGGAAAGCGAGCGCAAGCTTAATCTCATTGTTAATACGATACCAGCGATGGCCTGGTCTTGCACGCCCGATGGCGCCTTGGAATATTGGAACCAGAACCTCATCGATTTCGTGGGGTTGCCCTTCGAAGAGATCGTCGGGTTTGGCTTTTATCGAATGTTCCATCCTGACGACGTCGAGCTGATGCGGACGTCCTGGGAAGAGTTCCTCCGATCGAAACGCGGTTG
>NZ_DDHH01000163.1:0-10498 GCF_002338015.1 Rhizobium sp. UBA1881 | reverse complement strand
CTCGACAACACCCACCTCGCCTACGTCGTCACCGGCGAGGCCGAAGTCGATCGCATCTCCGAGCGCGGCCTCGAGGGCCTGACGGAATATCTCACCTTCCGCACCACGCTCGAACCCGCCGCTCCTGTAGGCCTCGACCTGACAAAGGACGAGCTCTCCTTCTATCCGATCATCTACTGGCCGATTTCCGCCACCGCGCCCATGCCGTCGGCCGCCTCGATCAACCGCATCGACGCCTATATGCGTGCCGGCGGCACCGTGCTCTTCGACACCCGCGACCAGTTCAGCGCGCTCGACAACAGCGGCGGCAGCAGCGCGAATGGCGAGCGCCTGCAGCAGATCCTCGCCAATCTCGACATCCCGCCGCTGGAGCCTGTCCCCTCCGACCACGTGCTGACAAAGTCCTTCTATCTTCTGTCGAGCTTCCCCGGCCGCTATGCCGGCAGCCCGCTCTGGATCGAGGCGCGCCAGGACAATCGCTCCAACAACGCCAAGTCGGCGGCAACCGCCGACGGCGTCTCGCCGATCCTGATCACGGGCAATGATTTCGCCGGCGCATGGGCCGTGGACGACAATGGCGTCCCGCTTCTTCCGACCGTGCCCCCTGACGAGGCGCAGCGCGAATACGCCTACCGCAGCGGCGTCAACATCATGATGTATATGCTCACAGGCAACTACAAGACCGACCAGGTCCACATCCCCGCCCTCCTCGAACGGCTGGGACAATGACATGACGGTTGATTTCGCGCCCTTCATCCCCTGGCCGCTGCTTGCCGGCCTGACCGTCATCGTCGTCGCCATCGCCGCGCTCGCCATCTTCAGGGGCGTACGCGGCGCCTGGATCCGCACCGTCGCGGCGCTGGCGCTATTGGCAGCGCTCGCCAACCCGCTGCTGATGCAGGAGGACCGCGAGCAGCTCTCGACCGTCGTTCCTGTTATCGTCGACCGCAGCCAGAGCCAGCAGACGCCCGAGCGCATCAAGATGACCGACGACGCGCTTGCCGCGCTGAAGGACCGCCTCGCCCGCTTCCCGAATGTCGAGCCGCGCTATGTCGATGCCACCGAGCCGGAAGATTCCGACGCCCCCTCGACGCGCCTCTTCAACGCGCTGTCTGCCGCCGTCGCAGACGTGCCGCCCGCCCGCATCGGCGGCGCCATCATGCTCACCGACGGCCAGATCCACGACGTGCCTGGCGTCAACCAGGCGCTCGGCTTCGACGCCCCGATCCATGGGCTGATCACCGGCAAGGCCAACGAATTCGACCGCCGCATCGAGGTCATCAAGGCGCCGCGCTTCGGCATCGTCAACGAGGAGCAGCAACTGGTGCTGCGCGTCTTCGACGACGGCCCGAGCCCCGGCGGCACCGCCGACGTGACGGTGAAGCTCAACGGCAACGAGATCGCCACGCTGCAGGCAACGCCCGGCCGCGATACGCCCTTCTCCTTCAAGGTCGAGCGCGGCGGCAGCAACGTGCTGGAATTTTCCGTCGCCGCCCTTCCCGGCGAAGTCACGCAAGCCAACAACCGCGCCGTCCACGTCATCGACGGCATCCGCGAGAACCTGCGCGTGCTGCTGGTCTCCGGCGAGCCGCATGCAGGCGAGCGCGCCTGGCGCAACCTGTTGAAATCCGACGCCTCCGTCGATCTCGTGCACTTCACCATCCTGCGCCCGCCGGAAAAGCAGGACGGCACGCCGATCAACGAGCTGTCGCTGATCGCATTTCCGACCCGCGAGCTCTTCGTCGACAAGATCAAGGACTTCGACCTGATCATCTTCGACCGTTACCAGCATCGCGGCGTGCTGCCGATCCTCTATTACGATTACATCGCCCAATATGTCGAAAACGGCGGCGCGCTGCTGATCGCCGCAGGTCCCGAGCATGCCGGCCCGGATTCGATCGCGCTGACGCCGCTATCCTCGGTTCTCCCCGCCGCCCCGACCGGCCAGATGGTCGAAAAGGCCTTCTATCCGCGCCTCTCCGACGAGGGCAAGAAGCACCCTGTCACCCGCGGCCTCGATGGCTCCAACGATGAACCGCCGCATTGGGGCCGCTGGTTCCGCTCGGTCGGCGTCGAGCCGCCACAGGGCGAGACCGTCATGGTCGGCGCCGACAACAATCCGCTCCTGGTGCTGAACCGCGCCGGCCAGGGCCGCGTCGCCATGCTCCTCTCCGACCAGGGTTGGCTCTGGGCCCGTGGCTTCGAAGGCGGCGGCCCGCACGTCTCGCTCTATCGCCGCGTCGCCCACTGGCTGATGAAGGAACCGGCGCTGGAAGAAGAAGCGCTGACCGCCCGCGCTTCCGGCCGCACGCTCGAGATCACCCGCCAGACCATCGGCGACAATCCCGGCAACGCCACCGTGCGCTACCCCTCCGGCAAGACCGAGACGCTGCCGCTCGTCCAGTCCGAGCCCGGCCTCTTCAAGGCCGAGAAGCGGATGGACGAAATCGGCCTCTTCGAGATCCGCAACGGCGAGATGAGCACGCTCGTGCATGTCGGCGCCGTCGATGCGCCGGAGTTCAAGGCGATGATCTCCACACCTGACGTGCTGAAGCCGATATCGGACAAGACCAGGGGCCTCGTCGCCCGCGTCTCGGATACCGACGGCAATGTCGAGATACCGCCGATCCTGCCGGTGCGCGGCCAGATCCGCGTTGCCGACGACGATCGCATGCAGATCCGCCTGACCAACGAGACCGTGCTGAAAGGCATCAACACGCTGCCGCTCTTCGCGGGCTTCGCCGGCGTCGGTATCCTGCTTCTCGCCTTCGGCGCCATGTGGTGGCGCGAGGGCCGCTGACCCAATGCCACAACTCGAACTGACCGCCACACCCTCCCCCGATGACCTCGCGGTCATCGGCGAGACCCTCACCGCCTTCAACCACGCCGACGTCGGCCCAGCCGATCGCCAGACGCTGGCGGTGCTCATCCGCGACGAGGACGGAGCGGTGATAGGCGGCCTCTCCGGCTACACCGCCTGGGGCTGGCTCTTCACCCAGCTGCTCTTCATCCCCGAAAACCAGCGCGGCACCGGCCTCGCCGGCCGCCTGCTGTCGATGGCCGAAGAGGAAGCCGCCAATCGCGGCTGCCACGGCGCCTGGATCGACACCTTCAGCCCAACGGCGCTCAAGGCCTATCTGAAACAGGGATACGAAATCTTCGGCGAACTGCCGGAATTCCCGAAGGGCCGCACACGGACGTTTCTGCGCAAGGCGCTGACGCCTGAAACCTGAAAATCCCCCTTAGGCGATTGACGCCTGCCGCGTCTCCGAATCGATCGCCACCGCCGCCAGGGCCGAGACGACGAGGAAACCGGCGAAGAGGCCGATCGCAACGCCGAGCCCTTCGGAGACGACCAGCGCCATCAGCGACGGTGCGAGAAGGCCGCCGAGCCTGGCGACGGCACCCGCCGTACCCATGCCGGTCGCCCGTACCGCGGTCGGGTAGAGCTCCGGCGTATAGGCATAGAGCGCGCCCCATGTTCCGAGCAGTGCGAAGCTCATGATCAGCAGCGACGCACCGACCATGATATCGACGCTGGAGATGACGAACAGCAGGCAGCCCGCCGCCGACAGCAGGCAGAAGCCGATCAGCGTCGGCTTGCGGCCCCAGGCCTCGACGCCATAGGCGGCGAGCGCATAGCCGGGGATCTGCGCCAGCGCCACGAAAACCAGGAAGCCGTAACCTCTGACGAAGCCGAAGCCATCGCCCGCAAGCTTCGCCGGCATCCAGGTGAAGACGCCGTAATAGGAGACCGACACCAGGAACCAGATCGCCAAAATCATGACAGTGCGGCGGCGAAGCGCGCCCGAAAACACGCCTTCGGAGGCCGCGTGCGACGGCGACACCAGCTCGTCCTCGGCGCCGAGAACAGGCTTGCCGTTCGCAGCAAGCACCCGGTTGATCGTCGTCTTCGCCTCCGCGCCGCGACCGCCGCGCAAGAGATAGAGCGGCGATTCCGGCACGAACAGGCGCAGGCCGAGCCCGAGAATGGCAGGCACCGCCGTCACCGCGAAGATGTAGCGCCAGGCGTCCTGAACGCCCGCGACACTGGCAGCCCATGCCGCAAGTGCCACGATTAGCGTTCCGATCGCCCAGAAACCCTCAAGCGCCACCAGCCAGCGGCCACGGCTTTTCGACGGCAGGAACTCCGCCATCATCGCGTAATCCACCGGCAGCGTGCCGCCGACGGCGATGCCGGTCAGAAAGCGCAGGACAAGCAGGATGGTGAAACTCGGCGCGAAGACCGACAGCGCCCCGAACACCGCATCGCAGGCAACAGTGAGCAACAGCACGTTTCGCCGCCCGACCTTGTCGGCCAGCCGGCCGAAGGCATAGGCGCCGATGAGCATGCCAAGGAAGAACAGCGTGCCTGTCTGCAGCGCCTGCGGCACCGTCAGCCCGAAGCTCGCGGCGATCGAGGCGGCGGTGAAGCCGACGGCCAGCACCTGCATCGCATCCGCCGTCCAGACGAGACCGAAAATGCCGAGAAGCCGCCGTTGAAACGGTCCGGTCCCCGCGCGATCAAGCGCCTCATCGATTGAAATGCGACCCATGCCTTCTCCCCCTCAAGCATCTGAAAGACCACGCGAAGCGCAGCCCTCGTTATAGCTCAATAGAACAGATGGCCTATTTGCGCCAGCCGATCGTGCCCTTCAGCCGGCCATGCACGTCCTCGCCGAGCGGCACGACAAGCACCCGGCCCGGATCGACCGGTCCCGGAAAGGTCAGCGCGTTATAGGCGACTTTCTCGAAGCCGAGCGGCCCGTAATAGGGCGGATCGCCGACGAGGATGACGGCCTCGGAGCCCTTACGCTTGGCCGCTTCCACCGCGATCCGCACCAGTTCCCGGCCGATGCCGCGGTTCTTGTGTGAAGGGCGAACGGCAAGAGGGCCGAGCAGATGGCCGGGCACGTCGCCGGCCATCACGGGTGTCATGCGGACGGATGCGATCGTCTCGCCGTCATCGGCGCAGATGAAGGAGAGCGACAGATCATGCGGCCCCTGCTCGCGAATGCGGGCGGCGGCGCGGGTGTGCCGGCCGGGGCCGAAAGCTTCTTCGTTGATGTGTTCGATAGCGGCGTCGTGCGACGCGTCCTCAGTGAGGTAGACCAGATCGTGCTTGTGCATGAAGAGACAGAAACCGGATAGACAAAATGATGGGTTCTCGAGCACGCCCTTGGGCGTTCGGGAGCATCAGCGTCGTCGCAGGGTTCTGGATGCGGACATCAAATCGGGTTCCTGAAATCGTGAAAAGGCGGATAGCAGGAAAAAAATCGGTCGTCTATGGGAAAAGATTGCCGCCCCCGCCCCGGAGTGAAACTCAGACGATTTCACCGAGGTGATGGCGCATCCACTTAGCCTCCTCCGATGCGGTCCGCCCGAAATGCCGCTTGAAGTCGCGGCTGAACTGCGCCGGGCTCGCATAGCCGACCGAGACCGCGATCTCCGCGATCGTGCTGCTGTGGCGGGCGATCATCAGCCGCGCCTCGTGAAGCCGCATGGCCTTCACATATTGCATCGGGCTGCTGCCCGTCAGTTCCTTGAAGCGAAGATGATAGGAGGGAATGCTCATGCCCACTTGCTTCGCCAGATCGGCGATCGAGATCTCAGCGCCGTAATTCTCCCGCAGCCAGCCCAGGCTCTGCACCACTTTGCCGGACGAACCCTGCCGCTGCAGGGCGGCAATCATCGCCCCGCCCTGTGGCCCCATCAGCACCCGGTAATGCAATTCCCGCATAAGCCCATCGCCGAGAACAGTCACATCGGTGGGTTTTCTGAGTGCCGTCAGAAGACGCAGCAACACGTCCTCGATGTCGGCTGACATCCTGCTTGACACAAGGCCGCGCGGCTTCTCCTCCGCCAATCCACCATGCGCCTCGAGCTGCATGGCAATCTCGGCCGCCATCTGCATGTCGAAATCGACATAGACGGCAAGCAGCGGGCGCTCGGGGCTGGCGATCGACCGCATCCGGAAGGGAACGGGGATCGACACCGCCAGATAGTGGTCCTCGTCGTAGAGATAGACCTCCCCTTCGAGCATGCCCTGCTTGCTTCCCTGCAACACGAAAACGGCACCCGGCTTGTAGAGCACGGGGATGTCGTGAAGCACGGCCTCCGTCCGCAGCAGGCGCACCGAAGACAACGCTGTCAGGTTATACCCCTGCGCGGGAGCAAGCGCCGCGGCAAGCTCCACCAGCCTGCGGCGCGCCGAGCCGACATGGTCCACCTTGATAGGATTTGGCAACATACTCAGACAATCCGCAATCGAAACAGCTTGTCTCCAAGAGTATTTATCAATCCGCTCAATATCAAGGAGACCTGCTGATCATGTCACGCAAGACCATATTCATCACCGGCGCCAATTCCGGCTTCGGCCTCGCCATCGCTGCTCGCGCCGTGAAAATGGGCCACAAAGTCATCGGCGCCGTCCGCTCCGAGGCCTCGCGCCAAACCCTTGCCGAAGCGCTGCCCGGCGCCATCACCACGCTTTGCGACGTCACCGATTTCGACCGCATCCCCGATGTCGTGGAAAAGGCTGAAGACGATCACGGCCCGGTCGATGTCCTCATCAACAACGCCGGCTACGGCCATGAAGGGGTGCTTGAGGAATCGCCGATCGAAGAGATGCGCCGCCAGTTCGAAGTCAACGTCTTTGGCGCCGTCGCGGTCGCCAAGGCCTTCCTCCCCCGCTTTCGCGAGCGCCGCCGGGGTTTCATCGTCAATGTCACCTCGATGGGCGGCATGATCACCATGCCCGGCATCGCCTACTACTGCGGCAGCAAGTTCGCGCTGCAGAGCATATCGGCGGTGATGCGCGCCGAGATGGCGCCCTTCGGCGTCCATGTCACCGCCCTTTGCCCCGGCTCCTTCAGAACCGATTGGGGCCGGACGCTCCATGGTGAGGACGGAGAGATCCATCGCCGACTACGACGCCATCTTCGACCCGATCCGCAGCGCCCGGCAGGAAAAGAGCGGCAAGCAACTGGGTGACCCCGACAAGCTTGCCGCAGCCGTCCTCACTTTGATCGAGGCCGACGCACCGCCGCCCCAACTCCTGCTCGGCAGCGATGCCCTGAAGCTCGTATCGGAGCGCGTTCGCGAGCTGCAGCAGGAGATCGAGGAGTGGAAAGCCCTGACCATCTCGACGGATGGCTGATCGCGTCTTGAACCTGCCAATCGCGACCAGCCTGCCCTATGTTGCGCTCGAGCAAGGGCCGAGGGCGGGCGCAATCATCCCCTCGGCCAGCGCTCGACCGTCTGTCCGCCGAACAGCCGGCTGGTCGGCATCTGGAAGATGAAATAGGGGTTGAGCAGCGGCAGCGCGCTTGCCTGCTCCAGCCTCTCCAGCATCGCCCCGTCGAGATCAACATCCAGCGAAGCGATATTCTGTTGCAGCTGCTCCACGCGGCTGGCGCCGATCAGCACCGAGGAGACGCCGGCGCGCCGCGCCACCCAGGCAAGCGCCACCTCGGCTGCCGACCGGCCTATCTCTTCCGCGACTGATGTCACCACATCGACCACATCGAAATTGCGCTCGGTAAACAGCATGCCGCCGAAAGGATTGTCACCGTTCAGCCGGCCATTGCTGCCGCTTTCCGATGTCTCCGAGGTCTTGTCCGGCAAGGCGGTGGCGCGCCCGGCCTCGGCCAGCATCTCGCGGCCGTATTTGCCGGTCAAAAGACCCGCCGCAAGCGGACTCCAGGGCACCATGCCAAGCCCGAATTCGGCGCCGGCAGGCATGAGGTCGAGCTCGACGCCACGATCGATCAGCGAATAGGCATATTGCAGGCCGATCGGCTTCGGCAGTCCGTGCGCTTCGGCAAGCGTCGCGATCCGCGCCACATACCAGGCCGGCGTGTTGGAAAAGCCGTAGTGCAGGATCTTTCCGGCGCGCACGGCATCGGAAAGCGTCTGCAACACTTCATCGGCCGGCGTCGTCTGGTCCCACACATGCATCCAGTACATGTCGATATAGTCGGTGCGCAGCTTCTTCAGCGAGCCCTCGATGCCGAGGCGGATGTTCTTCGCCCCGTTGCCGCCCCAGAGCGGCGTGCCCGCGCCGCGCGGAAATCCCGATTTGGTCGCCACCACCAGCCGGTCGCGCTGCCCGCTGTCGGAGAGAAACGCACCGAGCATCTCCTCGCTTTTCCCCGCCGAATAGATGTCAGCGGTGTCGATGAAATTGCCGCCGGCATCGACATAGGCGTCGAACAGCGCACGCGAGGTCTGCTCATTGGCGCCCCATCGCCCGGCGCCGAAGGTCATGGTGCCGAGCGCCAGCGGGCTGACGATCAGTCCCGAGCGGCCGAGGGTGCGATAGCTGGTAAGGTCCATATCCGTGCTCCTTGTTCACACCCCTCCATTTAGGCCGGTACAAGCCATAGGATTAGCGGTTGCCCGCCGCATGAACTTGTGAGCAGAATGCATGAATGGAACGCGGAACACTCAACGATCTCCTCGCCTTCGCCGCCGTCGCCCGCGAGCGTAGTTTTACGCGCGCAGCCGCCGTCCTCGGCATGTCGCCCTCAGCACTCAGCCACGCGATGCGCGGCCTGGAGGAAAGATTGGGCGTCCGCCTGCTTGCCCGCACCACCCGCAGCGTCGCGCCGACTGAGGCCGGAGAGCGGCTTCTGCAATCGCTCAACCCGGCGCTGTCGGATATCGAAGGCGGCCTCGACGCACTGGCCGAATGGCGCGACAACCCCTCCGGCACCGTCCGCATCACCACCTTCGCCTATGCCGCCAGAATGGTGCTGGTGCCGAAGCTCCCCGCCTTCCTGCTCGCCCATCCCGATATCAACGTCGAGGTGATCATCCAGGACGGGTTGACCGATATCGTCGCTTCAGGCTTCGACGCCGGCATCCGCCTCGGCGAGACGGTGGACAAGGACATGATCGCGGTGCGGGTCGGGCCGGAGCTGCGCACCGTCGTCGTCGGCACGCCCTCCTATTTCGCCCGCATCCCGCCGCCGGAAACGCCTTATGATCTCGAACGCCACGCCTGCATCGGCTACCGGCTGACGACCTCGGGCGGGCTGCTTCCCTGGGAGTTCGAAAAAGACGGCAAGGAGATCAATATCCGCACCAGCGGCCCGCTTATCGTCAATGATGGCGAACTTCCGGCAGCCGCGGTGCGCGCCGGCGTCGGGCTCGGCTATCTGATGGAGCACGACGTGGCCGACGAGATCGCGTCGGGCGCTCTGGTGCAGGTGCTCGACGACTGGTGCCCGCCCTTCCCCGGCTTCCACCTCTACCACCCGAGCCGCCGCCAATCGCCGCCGGCGCTGCGCGCGCTGATCGCCGCCTTGAGCGTCAAGTAGCAATCGCACCGCCGAGCGCAATCAGCGCGTGACGCACTGTTCAATCTTTGCCCCACTGCAAAATCCGCCCAAGCGCGATATCTAACGGGCAACGAAAGATCGAAGGAGTGACACAATGGGTATGCTGGTCGACGGCGTCTGGCAGGACGTCTGGTACGATACGAAGGAGACCAAGGGTCACTTCAAGCGCGCCGCCTCGCAGTTCCGCAACTGGATCACGCCGGATGGCAGCGCCGGTCCGTCGGGCAAGGAAGGCTTCAAGGCCGAGGCCGGGCGCTATCATCTCTATGTCTCGCTCGCCTGTCCTTGGGCGCACCGCACGCTGATCTTCCGCAAGCTGAAGCGGCTGGAAGACCTGATCTCGGTCTCCGTCGTTGATCCGCTGATGCTGGAAAAGGGCTGGGAATTCAAGGTCGGCGACGGCGCCACCGGCGATCCGCTCTTCGGCGCCAAGGCGCTCTCCGACATCTATGTGAAAGCCGATCCGCACTATTCCGGCCGTGTCACCGTACCCGTCCTGTGGGACAAGAAGACCAACACCATCGTCAGCAATGAATCCGCCGAGATCATCCGCATGTTCAACAGCGCCTTCGACGCGCTGACCGGCTCGACCACCGATTTCTATCCGCAAGACCTCAGCGCCGAGATCGACGATCTGAACGCGCTCATCTATGACACCGTCAACAACGGCGTCTACAAGGCTGGTTTCGCCACCGCCCAGGACGCCTATTCGGAAAGCGTGCTCAAGCTCTTCGAAACGCTCGACATGCTGGAAGACCGCCTCGGCAAGGGCCGTTATCTGTTTGGCGACCGGCTGACCGAGGCAGACTGGCGGCTCTTCACCACGCTGGTACGGTTCGACCCGGTCTATGTCGGCCACTTCAAGTGCAACATCCGCCGCATCGCCGATTACCCGAACCTCTCGGCCTATCTGCGCGATCTCTACCAGACAACGGGGATCAAGGAGACGGTCGACTTCCGCCACATCAAGGATCACTATTACCGCAGCCACAAGACGATCAACCCGACCGGTATCGTCCCTGTCGGCCCGGAACTGGACCTCGACCGCCCGCACGGCCGCGGCGAACGCGCCGCAGCCTGAACGCAAGCTAAGCCGCCCGGCCTACCAGACCTGGTCGGGCTGCCGCTCTCCGGCGATCTCAGCAAGACGACGG
>NZ_DDHH01000158.1:18487-66635 GCF_002338015.1 Rhizobium sp. UBA1881 | reverse complement strand
GCGTTCTCCGACAGGAAGCCGTAGCCTGGGTGTACGGCGTCGGCGCCGGTGATCTCGCAGGCAGCAACGATCTGATGAATGTTCAGATAGCTGTCGCGCGACGGCGGCGGGCCGATGCAGACGCTTTCGTCGGCCAGGCGCACGTGCATGGCGTCGGCATCGGCGGTCGAGTGAACGACGACGCAGGGAATACCGAGCTCCTTGCAGGCACGAAGCACGCGAAGGGCAATTTCCCCGCGGTTGGCGATGAGGATTTTCGAGACCATGACGTTCGCCTTATTCGACGACCACGAGAGCTTGGCCGTATTCGACGGGGCTGCCGTCCTCGACAAGAATTTCAACGACCTTGCCCGACTTCGGGGCAGGAATCTGGTTCATCGTCTTCATCGCTTCGATGATGAGCAGCGTCTGGCCTTCCTTGACCGTCGCGCCAACTTCGATGAATGCGCGCGCGCCCGGAGCCGGTGCCATATAGGCGGTGCCGACCATCGGTGCGGAAACCGTGTTGGCCGGGTTGCGAGCCGGTGCGGCGGAAGCGGCAGGCGCTGCTGCGGCCGGAGCTGCAATCGCTGCCGGAGCGGCGGCGTAAGCAGGGGCAGCCATCGGCGCCTGGATGTACTGCGTGTTGCCGGCGCGCGAAACGCGGATGCGCAGATCGTCCTGCTCGACTTCAATCTCGGTCAGATCCGTGTCGTTGAGGATGTTCGCGAGATCGCGGATCAGTGCCTG
Source organism: Rhizobium sp. UBA1881 (assembly GCF_002338015.1). NCBI lineage: Bacteria > Pseudomonadati > Pseudomonadota > Alphaproteobacteria > Hyphomicrobiales > Rhizobiaceae > Rhizobium > Rhizobium sp. UBA1881. The sequence goes on along the minus strand of NZ_DDHH01000158.1, from coordinate 65,906 downwards.
GTCGATACCGTTCTTTTTTTCAGCCATGAGTTTTGCCCTGTCTTTTTATGCGGTGACGTTCTTTAGCGCATGGAGCGCCAGAATGTAGCTATATGGTCCGAAGCCGGCGATGACACCCTTTGCAGCGGGCGCGATCATCGACTTGTGGCGAAATTCTTCCCGCGCATGCACGTTGGAGATATGGAGCTCTACAACGGGAATGGAAATGGCGCGGATCGCATCATGTAGCGCAACCGAGGTGTGCGTGTAGGCGCCGGCGTTGATCGCAACGCCAATGGCCTTGTCGCCGGCTTCATGCAGCCAGTCGACGAGCTGACCTTCATGGTTGCTTTGACGGAAATCGACATCGACGCCAAGCTCTCGCCCGGCCGACTTGCAGTCCGCCTCGATGTCCTGAAGCGTCTTGCCGCCGTAAATGCCTGGCTCTCTTTTGCCGAGCATGTTCAGGTTTGGCCCGTTCAGGACGAAAATGGTTTGCGTCATCGAGTGTTCCGTCAAATGTGCGAGGGCAACCTATAGACTCACCAAAGGCTTAATGAAAGCCCTTTGGACAAGGCATCAGGAATCGCGCCACATTGTCCACATGGCTGAAGCACCTGGATTCTGGCAATTTGATGGGGGCCGGTTCAGCAGCTGGTCTTGCCGCATGTCCGCATGTTCTTGACCTTGGTCTCGAGGTCGTCGTAGCCGACCGCGCCCTGCACCAGCTCGTTGCCGATCACATAGGACGGCGTGCCCGTTATGCCGAGGTTCTGCGCCAGTGAGTAGGTTTCCTGCACGGAAGCGTCGCTCGGGCTCTTGGCCATCTCCGCCCGGATCTGCTTTTCGCTGACACCGAGAGACTGAGCCGCTTCGATGGCGCTCGCCTCGTCGGCGCGCCCGTCGCTGCCGAGAAGGGCGACGTGGAACTTGCTGTACTTCTCCGGAGCGATCTTGCGGAAGGCGTCTGACACCTTGTGGGCGGCAACCGATTCAGGTCCAAGGATCGGGAATTCCTTGAGCACGAAGCGGACGTTCGGGTCCTTCTTCAGCATGGTCTGCATGTCGGTCAGCGCATGGCGGCAGTAACCGCAATTATAGTCGAAGAACTCGACGATCGTGACGTCGCCCTTCGGGTTGCCGATCGTCATGTCGTATTTGGAATCGAAGATTGTCGCCTTGTTTTCCGAGATCGTCGCATTGGCCTTCACCAGGCGCGCGGTCTCCTGCTTCTTCTGCAGGGCATCCTGCACGTCGAGCATGATCTCCGGGTTTTCGATGAGGTACTGCTTGATGAACTCGCCGAACTCCTTCTTCTGCGCATCATCGAGCGCAGCGGCCGGCTGAGCGGAGACTACGGAGGCGGTCAGCGCGAGCGCCGTGAAGATTTTCGGGAGAATGGCCATGATATCCTCGTCTTTGCAGGTGATTTTGGTCGTTCAATGCTTCGGGTACCACAGTCCCATGATCGGAACGCAATGCGAAGCAACAAAAATACGGCGCATTCCGTCGTAAAGAAACAGGAATTCTCGTGTTCGTTATCTGGTCGCGGGATTGTGAAGATCTCACTAATGCGGCATTTGTCTGGCCGCAAATCGAAGTCGAAAGAGCAGAGTAATTGTTTTCCATTTCCAAGCGCAGTGCAGTCGAGCCGTTTCACGCAATGGATGTTTTGGCGGAAGCGACGCGGCGGCGCGCAAGTGGCCGGCCGGTAATCTCAATGGCCGTCGGTCAGCCCTCCCATCCGGCGCCGCGCGCCGCACTTGATGCGGCGAAGGCAGCCCTCGATGACGGCAGGATCGGCTACACCGATGCGCTAGGGACTGTGAGCCTGAAGCAAGCGCTTGCAGCGGATTACCGCGAGCGCCACGGCCTGGACATCGATCCCGCACGCATCGCGATCACGACAGGCTCGTCCGCCGGCTTCAACCTCGCATTCCTGTCGCTCTTCGATGCCGGCGATGCGGTGGCGATCGCCCGGCCCGGCTATCCCGCATACCGCAACATCCTCGGCGCGCTCGGCCTGCGGGTCATCGAGGTGCCCGTCACCGCCGAAACGCATTTCACGCTGACACCCCAAAGCATCGAGGCAGCCCAGAAGAAAAGCGGCGTCCGCGTGAAGGGCGTTTTGCTCGCAAGCCCGGCAAACCCCACAGGCACCGTGACCGGCCGCCAGGCGCTCGCCGAACTGGCGGAATACTGTTCGGCCAATTCGATCGCCTTCATTTCCGACGAGATCTATCACGGGCTCACCTTCGCGGGCGAGGAGACAAGCGCGCTCGAACTGACCGACGAAGCCATCGTCATCAACTCGTTCTCGAAATATTATTGCATGACCGGCTGGCGCATCGGCTGGATGGTATTGCCCGATCGTCTCGTGCGCCCGATCGAGCGGGTCGCCCAAAGCCTCTACATCTCTGCGCCGGAGCTATCACAGATCGCCGCCACCGCAGCGCTTGGCGCTTCCGCCGAGCTCGATGTCTACAGGGCAAGCTACGCCGCCAACCGGGACTTCCTGATGCGGCGTCTCCCGGACATGGGCCTTACGATCGCCTCGCCGATGGATGGCGCCTTCTACGCTTATGTGGATGTGACGCGCTTCACCAACGACAGCATGGAATTCGCCAAGCGGATGCTGACCGAGATTGATGTTGCCGCCACGCCGGGCCTCGATTTCGATCCGCTGGAAGGGCACCGCGCCATGCGCATGTCCTACGCAGGCTCCGAAGCCGAGATCGCCGAAGCGGTCGATCGCATGACGGGCTGGCTCAAAGCGGGCTGATTTCAAGGCGCTGCAGGCGTTTCCGGACTCATTTTCTGAGCGCCTTGGAAAAGCATTGTGAAGGGCAGGTCGGCCGTCTAGGCCGGCTTGCAGTTCTCGCGATCGAGCTGCGAAACCATTGCAAGCAAGGTTTCCGAAACCGGTGTCGGCACCGAAGCGAGCCTGCCGAGAACCACGACCATGCCGACCAGCGGCGTGATTTCGAGTGCCTTTCCGGCAAGCAGGTCCTGCAGCATCGAGGTGCGGACAGGGCCGATTTGGCTCGCCTGTTCGAGCCGCTCTTCCACCGACATGCCGACGTTGGCCCCAAGCGCCTCGCCAACCGCCTTGACCTCCTTCATCACCTTGCCGATCTGGTCGCTGACGGCGACGTCGGCCATGAGGCCGGACATGGTGGAGCGCGTCAGCGCGCTGATCGGATTGAACGAAGCATTGCCCATCAGCTTGCTCCAGATGTCGTTGCGGATTTCCGGTGACAGCGTGATGTTGAGATCGGCCTTCTGCAGCAACGCCTGAATGGCCTCAAGATCGCTCGTGACCTCGCCGGAGGGCTCGCCCAGAATGAAACGTCCCTTGTTGCTCAGCCTGATATGACCGGGCTGACTGACCTCCGCGCCCTGATGCGCGACGCAACCGATGACGCGGTGCGGGCCAACAAGGCGCCAGAGCGCGCCGCCTTCATCGAGCTCCTCGAATTGCAGTTCGGCGAATTTAGGGTGGTCGTCGCGGTGGAAGTACCACCACGGAATGCCGTTTAGGATCATCACGACGCGCGTGTCATCCTTCAACAGCTTCGCCATCCCCTCGGCGGCAGCGCCGAGCTGATGTCCCTTGAGACCTGTGATGACCAGATCCTGCGGCGGAAGATCGGCCGGATTGTCGGTCGCCACCACCTTCACGTTGATCGGCGTCTCGGCGCCTGCTTCGTGCAGTGTCAGCCCGTCGCGGCGGATGGCATCAAGATGCGCGCCGCGCGCGATGACCGACACCGTGACGTCGCTTCCAAGCAACGCCGCGATCTTGGTGGCGATCATCCCGCCAAGGGCGCCGGCGCCAAAAATGCAGATGGTCTTGATGGTCATGAAATCCTATCTCCGCAATCACTTGACCGCGTAGAGATAGGCCATCCGGCCTCGAAGGCGAATGATTTTTTGGTGTTCAGCGATCGCCCGGCAGCAACTCGCTGCGACGCAATTCGTCGATCGCGCTCACCGCGTCCTCTGCCGACCAGCCGGCCTTCAGAGCAGCGGAAATCATCCGCAACTCAGCCTCGGCCTCGATCTGCAGGAAGAGCGGCTCCAGCGCTTCCTGAGCGGTCACGACATGGTCTTTCGGAGGGGCTATCGACTGGCTGGAAGCGAGCATAGGCATCTGCGCGGTACTCCTCTCTTTATGGGCGGGCGGGCTTTCATTTTGACTGGCTTGAATCGACCTAATGCGCCAACCTCAAAAAAGGTTCCGGATAAATTTTAGAAAAGCCTGCATCTTGTTCTTTCGCCCCGCCTCTGCCTTCTTGCGCCCATAGGCTGATGCGCGATTCGGGTCCCGATAAAGCGGTGGAGCCCACGGAAGAATGCGCACGAAGGAGATTGCGATGACGAACGCCAAGCCCGGGATTTCCGAGATGCGGCCCAGAATTTCGGTGATCGGCGTTGGTGGTGGTGGCGGAAACGCCATCAACAACATGATCGCGGAAAGCCTCGAAGGCGTTGAATTCATTGCCGCCAACACCGATGCGCAGGTGCTTGCCACGTCGAAGGCCTCGCGCCGCATCCAGCTCGGCGCGCATGTGACCGAAGGCCTCGGCGCCGGTTCGCTGCCCGAGATCGGCCGCGCCGCCGCTGAAGAATCGATCGATGAGATCATGGACCACTTGGCCGGCTCGCACATGTGCTTCGTCACCGCCGGCATGGGCGGCGGCACCGGCACGGGTGCTGCACCGGTGATTGCCCAGGCGGCCCGCAACGCCGGCATCCTGACGGTCGGCGTCGTCACCAAGCCCTTCACCTTCGAAGGCAACCGCCGCATGAAGACGGCCGACGCCGGCATCGAGGCGCTGCGCCAGGCTGCCGATACCGTGATCGTCATCCCGAACCAGAACCTGTTCCGCATCGCCGACGCGAAGACCACCTTCGCCGACGCCTTCATGACCGCCGACCGCGTGCTGTTTGCCGGCGTCGGCTGCATCACCGACCTGATTGTCAAGGAAGGCCTCATCAACCTCGATTTCGCCGACGTGAAGTCGGTCATGCGCGGCATGGGCCGCGCCATGATGGGCACCGGCGAAGCCTCGGGCGAAGAGCGCGCAATGAAGGCGGCGGAAGCCGCGATCGCCAATCCGCTGCTCGACGACATCTCGATGCGCGGCGCCAAGGGCGTGCTGATCTCGATCTCCGGCGGCTCCGACATGACGTTGTTCGAAGTCGATGAAGCCGCAAGCCGCATCCGCGACGAGGTGCAGGACGATGCTGATATCGTCGTCGGCGCGATCTTCGACCGCAATCTGGATGGCAAGTTCCGCGTCTCCGTCGTCGCCACCGGCCTCGATGGCGCCGGCGCTGGCGTCGCTCCTGTTCAGCAGGGCGCGACCATGGTCCCGGGCCTGCCGCCGCGCACGCTGCAGTAAGCCGAAAACAAAACTTGGTTCGATCCGGCCGCGTGCTCCTGCGAGCGCGCGGCCTTTTTGCGTCTATTGGCCGCAACGAGCCGCCAATTCTGGAAAAACCAGTTGAACGACCCTAGATCAGAAGGTGCCCCCAAGACGCCCCCGAATACATCCCCAAAGGACACCCAAGGGCGCTTTCAATTTCAGACGAACATTTCAGGAAAGCACCATGTCTCAAGACAAAAATCCCGTCTGGTTCATCACCGGTTGCTCGACAGGCTTCGGCCGCGAACTGGCGAAACTTACCATCGCCCGCGGCTGGCCGACCATCGTCAGCGCCCGCGACAAGGCCCGCGTCGCCGATCTCGTGACCGGTCATGAAGACAACGCGCTTGCCGTCGATCTCGACGTGACCGATGCGGCGCAGATCACCGCCGCCGTGAAGGCCGCCGAGGAGCGCTTCGGGCGGATCGACGTTCTGGTCAACAATGCCGGCTATGGCTACCAATCGACGATCGAGGAAGGCAGCGACAGCGAGATCCGCGATCAATTCGAAGCCAATGTCTTCGGCCTCTTCGCCATGACCCGCGCCGTTCTGCCCGGCATGCGGACGCGCCGACGCGGCCATGTCATCAACATCACATCGGTGGCCGGCTTCATCGGCTTCCCGGCATCCGGTTACTACGCGGCCAGCAAGCACGCGGTCGAGGGCATGTCGGATGCGCTTGCAGCCGAAGGCGCGCCGCTCGGTATCAAGGTCACCTGTGTCGAGCCCGGCCCGTTCCGCACCGATTGGGCCGGCCGTTCGCTGCGGCAGACCGAAAGCAAGATCGCCGACTACGCGGAAACGGCTGCCGCGCGCATGCGCCAGACGGCTGGTTACAGCGGCCAGCAGCCGGGCGATCCCGTGCGCGCCGGCGAAGCGATCATCAAGATCACCGAGGTCGAGAACGCGCCACGCCATCTCGTGCTCGGCGAGTTCGGCTATGGCGCGGTCACGGCCAAGCTGAAGGAGCGCCTGGCGCTGATCGAGGAATGGAAGGACACCAGCCTCGGCGCCGATTTCCCGAAATCGTGAGGCTCGCGTCCTAGCATGAGTAGGGCGCCGTGGAGGAAGATGTGATGATGAAGCTCGTCTATGGCCTCGAAGGCCTGCTGGTCCTGGCCGGTCTGATCTGGATGGGGCAGGGTAGCGGTTATTTTCCGTATCCGGCCGAAAGCTTCATGATCGACCAGACGCCCTGGATCTACTGGGGCGCGCTTGCCGTTGCCGTCGGCCTCATTCTGATCGTGCTGACCAAGAGCCTGCGCGGCAGGCGCTAACATCAGCCCAAAACAAATTCGCCGGCTGGAAGGGCAAGAAAACCCCGCCAGCCGGCGATAATCAGTCGCTTGAAAGCGTTCAAGCGCGGCGCAGACGCGCCTCAGGTAGTTCGGGCCGGGTGCCGTCAGGCGCGCGAAGACCGCGATGCTTGCTGACGAAAATCCACTCGACATTGCCGGGCTCGAACGGCCGGCGCGGATTGCGCAGCGCCAGTCGGCGCTCGGACAGGCTGCGGGGCAGGGTGTCGATCATGTCGTTCATGAACGTGTCGAGACACTCTTTCCAGCGGGGAGAAACGGCGACATCGACGCCGCCGTAGCGATGAAAATCGGGGTGTTTGCGGGAGTAGCATGCGCCGATCATCCAGGCATGCTGCTGTTTCAGAAAACGCTCTTTAATGGTCATTCGCAGTCTTTTTCATTCCTTGGCGTCAGCGACTCCCTAGCCGTCGAAGCGAGCGATGTTGATCGGCCGTTCCGCTTTCCAGGTGCCATCCGCACGCTGATATTTTGTTTGCAAACCGGCTGCCGATCAAACGATCGATAAGCGACCTGGGGTCGCCGCCGGTGCCTCTACACGAGTAGGAAAAGTTGGCCGATTGAACGCCGTCGAAGCCTGAGCTGGGACGCCATTACTTCGGCGACGTGCTACCTAGTCGACATTGATTGTTCCTTCAAGGATTTTCCTGAAACAATTTTGCATGGCTGCCCGTCGCGACGAAAAAACGGTAGCAGCGCCCTCATCGGCTCGCGTCATGGGTGTGAATTTTGCCCGTGGCTGACTTGAGGCTGTATATGGCTGCCGAGGTCAGGGGATGCGACGCCGAATGCGCTTGCGCGGCGAGGGAACGCTTCATAGGCTCGCTGCGTTGATGGATTCGTTCAACGCTTTTCAGTAGGAATCACATGCGCGCTCAATCGAAGCCGTTCGTTGTTGAAATCAAGACTTCCCGCCGTACCGATCGCAGCAAGGAAAAATCCATCTGGGGCAATCTCGACCTCTCCGCCGTGGCGCAGGAAGTGGTCGATGACGTGCCGTTGTCGGCAGCACCTGCCACCGGTGTCGAGCAAAAGGCCGTCCGCTAACGGCCAAAAGGGCGCGCGCGCCGATATGTAGCCGCGCGCCTGATCGAATTCTGTGAAAGCGCAGTCAGACCGGGTTACAGGTCATGCCGTTGCGCTGGGCATTGGCAATGCAATCGCTGCGATTGTTATAGCCTTCTGTCGACGCGCCAACGATCTTTCCATTGGGCGCTTTGCACCGCCAGTGCCACTGGCCACTTGTCTGGTAGATCTCCCAAGTATCGCCATTGCTTGCCTTACAACTCGCCATGTCTCTCTCCCTTGGCTTTGACATACAAGGGCTAGGCCATTCCTTCGCGCGTTTCTACGAACTGATTGCAATCAAGAGGTGCGTCTCGCCGCGACGTCGGTTGTGTTGGCCGTCAGAAGCGAGACATAAATGGCGAACCATCTGGTCCCTTGGGCGTTGTTTGAAAACACGCTGAAGGAGAAGATCGATGCCAATCAACGATGATGGAAAGAAGCCGCTGTCGCGCAGCGAGGACTATCGCGATTTCGAAGAGCGCAATATCGACGACGGCTGGCCCTATGCGGACAGAACGGACGCCGCGTCCACGGAGCCTGAAAATCGAGCCTATGGCGAAACGCCCGCCAATTTCGACAGCAGCGACAATCCAGGCTTCCGCATCGACGGCATAGACCGCGATGGCAACGAGAACCGGCTGAAGGATTCGCTGCGCGCCGACACGATCGACCGCGATGACAGCGACGATCTCGAAGCGCGGGTCACCGAAAACATCGAAAACGTTCCCGAAGTCGATATCGACAGCATCGAGGTCCACGCAGACGGTCATGTCGTCACGGTCGAAGGCTCCGTCGAAACAATCGGCATCGCCCGCAAAGTCGAACTCGCCGCCTCCTCGGTCGATGGCGTCCACCATGTGAGGAACAGGCTGCACACGACTGGCGTGGATGCGCATTCGTAATTTGCCTCCTACCTCCAACGGAAAAGGCCGCCCGCTTGGATAGGCGGACGGCCTTTTTAATTAGCGTTCTCTAAGCTGATCAGCTGCAGCCGCTGGTCGCGCCGCAAGTGTCGCACTTCTCGCAGGTGCCGTTGCGCACCATCGTGAAGTTCTGGCACTCCGAGCAAATGTTGCCGGTGTAGCCCTGCATGATCGACCGGGCGCGACGCTCGGATTCGATCTTCTTTGCTTCCGTCTTGGCCGATGCGGCGTCAGCGGCGGCCTTGTCGGAGAACAGCGCCGTTGCCTGCTGCTGGTTTTCGGTCGTGACTTCTTCCAGCACTTCCTCGGCGATCTCTTCGGCCAATTCCTTGGCGCGCTCTTCGTAATCGCGCTTGAAGGCGACGATTTCGGAGGTCGAGATGGCGGTCGTCGGCTCGATCTTGCGGGCGGCAGCGCCTGCAAACGACGTTACCGTTGCGCCGGACGAAGCGCGGGCAGGGGCGGTTGTTGCCGAGCCCTTGGGCTCGCCGGAAGCCTGGCGTTCGCTGTTCGAAACGATCGTCGGCTTGTAGCCGCGGGTCCAGCCGGTCGAGACGAGGTTCGTCTTGCCTTCCTGGATGCCCTTGCCGAGTGCCGTGTTCGAGAAGTCCGACGTATCGACATGCGCCAGATCGTGGCGGCCGAGGTAGGAGACGGCGAGTTCGCGGAACACGTAGTCGAGGATCGACGTGGCGTTCTTGATGGCGTCGTTGCCGATGACCATGCCTGCCGGCTCAAACTTGGTGAAGGTGAAGGCCTCCACATATTCTTCGAGCGGCACGCCGTACTGCAGACCCAGCGAGATGGCGATGGCGAAGTTGTTCATCATCGCACGGAAGGCGGCACCTTCCTTGTGCATGTCGATGAAGATCTCGCCGAGGCGACCGTCACCGAATTCGCCGGTGCGCAGATATACCTTGTGTCCGCCGACGGCAGCCTTCTGGGTGTAGCCCTGGCGGCGGTTCGGCAGCTTTTCGCGTTCGCGGGTCACGCGCTCGACCACACGCTCGATGATCTTTTCGGTGATGGTGACGGCCTGGGCGGCGACCGGCTGCTGCAGCAGATCGTCCAGTGCGTCCTCATCGCTTTCGTCTTCGATCAGCGAGGCGTTCAGCGGCTGCGACAGCTTGGAGCCATCGCGGTAGAGAGCGTTTGCCTTCAGGCCGAGCTTCCAGGAGAGCATGTAGGCGCTCTTGCAATCCTCGACCGTCGCGTCGTTCGGCATGTTGATCGTCTTGGAGATCGCACCCGAGATGAACGGCTGGGCAGCGGCCATCATGCGGATGTGGCTGTCGACCGAGAGGTAGCGCTTGCCGATCTTGCCGCATGGGTTGGCGCAATCGAAGACGGCGAGGTGCTCGTTCTTCAGGAACGGTGCGCCTTCCAGCGTCATCGCGCCGCAGACGTGAACGTTGGCAGCCTCGATGTCCTTCTTCGAGAAACCGAGGTGCTCGAGCAGGTTGAAGCTCATGTCGCCGAGCTGTTCGTCGGAGACCTTCAGCGTCGCCTTCAGGAAGTCGGTGCCGAGCGTCCACTGGTTGAAGACGAACTTGATGTCGAAGGCCGACTTCAGTGCGCCGTTCAGCGCTTCGATCTTCTCGTCGGTGAAGCCCTTGGCCTTCAGCGAGCCGGGGTTGATCGCCGGCGCCTGGTTCAGGTTGCCGTGGCCGACAGCGTAAGCTTCGATCTCGGCGATCTGGCTCTCGGAGTAGCCGAGCGTGCGGAGCGCTTCCGGAACGGCGCGGTTGATGATCTTGAAGTAGCCGCCGCCGGCGAGCTTCTTGAATTTCACCAGCGCGAAGTCAGGCTCGATACCGGTCGTGTCGCAATCCATGACGAGGCCGATCGTGCCTGTCGGCGCAATCACGGTTGCCTGGGCGTTGCGGTAGCCGTGCTTTTGGCCGAGCTCGAGAGCCTTGTCCCAGGCGCTCTTGGCGTGAGCCGCCAGATCCTGGTCCGGGTTCTCGGAGTGGATCAGCGCGACCGGGTTGATCGACAGGCCTTCATAGCCAGACGTCTCGCCGTAAGCGGCGCGGCGATGGTTGCGGATAACCCGCAGCATGGCTTCGCGGTTCGGCTTGAACATCGGGAAAGGTCCGAGTTCAGCGGAGATCTCGGCAGAAGTGGCGTAGGAGATGCCGGTCATGATCGCGGTCAGCGAGCCTGCGATGGCGCGGGCTTCGTCGCTGTCATAAGGAATACCCGACGACATCAGCAGGCCGCCGATGTTGGCGTAGCCGAGGCCGATCGTGCGGTATTCGTAGGAGCGCTCGGCAATCTGCTTCGACGGGAACTGTGCCATCATCACGGAGACTTCAAGCACGACCGTCCAAAGGCGAACGGCGTGTTCGTAATCAGCGATGTTGATGCGCTTGGTAGCCGCATCCTTGAACTGGATAAGGTTCAGCGACGCGAGGTTGCAGGCCGTGTCGTCGAGGAACATGTATTCCGAGCACGGGTTCGACGCGCGGATCGGGCCGGCAGCCGGGCTGGTGTGCCAGTCGTTCATCGTCGTGTTGAAGTGCAGGCCCGGATCGGCCGAGGCCCATGCGGCGTAGGAGATCGATTCCCACAGGTCGCGTGCCTTCAGCGTCTTCATGACCTTGCCGTCCTTGCGGGCGGTCAGGTTCCAGTCACCATCGTTTTCGACTGCGCGCAGGAAGTCGTCCTTGATCGAGACCGAGTTGTTGGAGTTCTGGCCCGAAACCGTGAGGTAGGCTTCCGAATCCCAGTCGGTGTCGTAGGTCTTGAACTCGAGGTCCTTGTAGCCCTGGCGAGCGAACTGGATGACGCGGCCGATGTAGTTTTCCGGAACCTGATCCTTCTTGGCAGCGCGCACTTCGCGCTTCAGGGCAGGGTTCTTGTTCGGGTCGTAGCAATCGTCATTGTCGCCGTCGCAATTGACGCAGGCCTTCATGATCGCCTTCAGGTGGCGATTGACGATCTTGGAACCGGTCACGAGGGCAGCAACCTTCTGCTCTTCCTTGACCTTCCAGTTGATGTATTCCTCGATATCCGGATGGTCGATATCGACCACGACCATCTTGGCCGCGCGGCGCGTCGTGCCGCCAGACTTGATGGCGCCGGCAGCGCGGTCGCCGATCTTCAGGAAGCTCATCAGGCCGGAGGAGCGGCCGCCGCCGGAAAGGCGTTCGCCTTCGCCGCGCAGATACGAGAAGTTGGAGCCGGTGCCGGAGCCGTACTTGAAGAGGCGGGCTTCGCGAACCCACAGATCCATAATGCCGCCTTCGTTGACCAGATCGTCTTCGACGGACTGGATGAAGCAGGCGTGCGGCTGCGGATGCTCATAGGCAGACTTCGACTTCGTCAGCTTGCCGGTGAAGGGGTCCACATAGAAGTGGCCCTGGCCGGGGCCGTCGATGCCATAGGCCCAGTGCATGCCGGTGTTGAACCACTGCGGCGAGTTCGGAGCGACGCGCTGTGTCGCGAGCATGTAGGCAAGTTCGTCGCGGAAGGCGGCCGCGTCTTCTTCGGAAGAGAAATAGCCACCCTTCCAGCCCCAGTAGGTCCAGGTGCCGGCCAGACGGTCGAAGACCTGGCGCGCATCGGTTTCAGAACCGTACTGCTGATCCTTCGGGAGTTCCTTCAGAGCGGCCTCATCGGCAACCGAGCGCCACAGGAAGGAAGGAACGTCGTTTTCCTCGACCTTCTTGAGGCGGGCAGGGACGCCGGCCTTGCGGAAATACTTCTGCGCCAGAATGTCGGCCGCGACCTGCGAAAACTGCGCGGGAACATCGATGTTCTCGAGGCGGAATACGATCGACCCGTCAGGGTTCTTGATCTCGCTGGTTGCCTTGCGGAATTCGATAGCCGCGTAAGCGCCCTGATCTGCCTTCGTAAATCGGCGTTCTATGCGCATTTGCCTTAACCTCTAGCTCGCGCGCCCCGTCCCCGTTGACCAAGGCGCAAGTTTCCACCTCCGGCGGCGCCGTAAGGAGCGCAGCCAGTTCTCGTTTCCGTATCGTCACAGGAGTGTCATCCGGAGATGGGTCATCCTGTATCTTGTGGTGATGGTGGCTGCAATCACTAAATATAGTATTAACAGCCTTTTTCCGCCAGCCCCGGATGTCGCTTTTTCAGGCGGCAAAAATCGCGCAGAACATACTCATGGCGGCTCACCCCTCATGGATCAACGCCCTGATTCAATGCTCGATTTCTGGTGAGAACCGGCCTCGTCATGTCCGGTTCAGCTGCCGCCGCAACATCGAAGTTCATTAAGTTGAAAACAGGCGATTCCGTCAAGGGCTTGTTCTTAACGAAGTGTTCACCACAAGATATTGTGGAGTGGCCTGTGGAGACTGGGGAAAAACCAGTTGGGCAAGAATTTCAATGGCTTGCTACGGGATGCGCAAGAGAAATGCCAAAGCCGGATTAATTTTGCCATATTTTGTCATTTGGCGGTGGCTTTTCGAGCGCAAATGAGCCTTGTGATTCGCAAGGCCGAACAAGGCGCTAAAGTGCGTCGATGGCGATGGTCACGGTAGCGCTTCCGATCGCCTCTCCACGCTCATCGCGAACAGTGAAACTTGCCTGCGTTTCCAGCAATTGCGTGGCATCGTCGCGGCTGGCGCGATCGATAAAGACCTCGTCGGAGTCCCTGGCGAAGGTCTTCAGGAACTTGTTTTCGTCGCCCTGCCAGTAGTCGTTGGTGGGCACGCTCTGTGCGACATTCAGTCCGTTCCGGTCGGTCACGAAGATTTCCACAATCGTTCCTTGCGAATCATCCTGCTTGGCTTTGAGGTATCGCGAGACCGGATTGTTGAGGAGGCGGGTGACCATCTGCCATTGCCCGCTCTTGATCTCCGAGCGGTAGCTGTTGTCGAGCACCTGGATATCCATCGGGCTGATATCGCCGAACTTCCTGTTCTGCGCCTTGATCGCGGCCAGAACGTTCGGCTTGTTGATCATCGGCTTGACGAGCGTATCCACATATTCGCGCACGACGGAGATATAGGCAGGTTCGGCCGACACCGCGCGCGGATGCACGTTCAAACACAGCCCGAAAGCCGCGATCAAGCCGATAAACCGCCAACGCTGCATGGTCGTTCCAGTGTCGCGCTAGCGACCGCCCTCTACCCAAACACCCTGCCGCGCCCTTGCCGCCTGATGCCATGTGATCATACGGCGGACGGCGAGGGGCGGACAGCGAATTTGGTGATGTTAGTAAACAAAGATTGGAGCAATTTAAAGTTGCTTTCGTCTTCGCCTGCTAAAAGCCTGGAAAATCAGCCCTTGCTGCCCTTGGAGATCGGTTCCTGATAGCTGAAACCCATATCCCACGGGAAGTAGATCCAGGTATCCTGGCTCACCTCGGTAACGAAGGTATCGATGGTCGGCACACCCTGTGGTTTTGCGTAGACGCAGGCGAAGTGCGCCTTGGGAAGCAGGGTGCGGACTTCGGAGGCTGTCTTGCCGGTATCCGTCAGATCGTCGACGACAAGCACGCTCTCGCCGCCATCTTCAAGCAGTTCGGCGGCGATCCCCTTGAGGAGCATCATCTCGCCCTGGTTCACATAGTCGTGGTAGGACGCGACGCAGACCGTCTCGATCAGGCGGATGTTGAGCTCGCGCGAAATGATGGCAGCCGGCACCAGGCCGCCGCGGGTGATGCAGACGATCGCCTTGAAGTCGCGGTTGAGGCCGGCAAGACGCCAGGCCAGCGCGCGTGCGTCGCGGTGAAATTGATCCCAGGAAACGGGAAAGGCTTTATCGGGAAGGGACATGGGCTCGCTCCGAGGCATGAATGATGACACGCCGTTTGCCGGCGGCCGGACGCTCTTCCGTTCACTCGGGTCAAACGCAAATCGCGCAGCCGAGACTGCGCGATGGAAGGACCGAAGCCGGAGCTCGTCGTCGGTCGTGGCAATTAGCGGAATTTGGCTGCAAAACGCAAGCCCCCGCTGATCGCGGCCTCTCTAGCGTGAAAGCAGCGTCATCGCCGTCATGGAGTGCAGGAGCGTCTTCGTCGTGCCGCCGAAGATCATCTGCCAGAGCCTCGAATGCGTGTAGGCACCCATCACCAGCAGATCGATGCTGCTGTCGGACAGCCGGTTCTCGATAACGGCCGAGGTGCTCTTGTCCGTTGTCGTTGCCGTCGCGAGGGTGACGTTGACGCCGTGGCGGGAAAGCGTCGCGGCGATTTCCGCACCCGCCACCGCCGCCGATTGCAGCGCGTTGTCGACCGGGTCGACGGAGAAGATCTCAACCTCGTCGGCGGCCTTCAGGAAGGGCAGGGCGTCGAATGTGGCGCGCGCCGCCTCCTTCGAACCGTTCCAGGCGACGAGCACCCGCTTGATCGGCTTCG
Source organism: Rhizobium sp. UBA1881 (assembly GCF_002338015.1). Lineage (NCBI taxonomy): Bacteria > Pseudomonadati > Pseudomonadota > Alphaproteobacteria > Hyphomicrobiales > Rhizobiaceae > Rhizobium > Rhizobium sp. UBA1881. The sequence continues at coordinate 50,862 of NZ_DDHH01000158.1, read as the reverse complement.
GCTGGCGGATGATGAAGGGGATCATCAAAACCGGCCGTCCGCTTTCGAGCAGGAAGTTATCGACATCGACGTGACTGTCCGACGGCCGTGCCGGATCGGCCTGCGAGGCGATCAAAAGATCGGCGCTGCGCGCGCTTTCAATCAACGGCGCCGAGCCGTAACCGGTAGAAGAGGCGAAGCTTCGCCACTCGAACGACACGCCTTCGACCTCTGCCTTGCGGCGAACGGTCGCCTCGATCTTGACCCTTTCGCTATGCGCCATGTCCTGCAGCGCCTGCACGGCGACGGGATCAGGAATCTCCATCGGCGCCACGAGCGGCACGACGGCGATCGTTTCCGCATGCAGCCCGATCACATGGGCACCGTGTTCCGCAGCCAGCGCGAAGGCGAGATCGGCGACTGCAGTGCAATTGTCTGAAGTATCGAGAATCGCAAGAATGGTTTTGTAAGACATGGGTATCTCTTTGCTCGGATGAAATAGTCCGTAAGAGAAGCAATGCGCTTGGCCGGCATTTGTTTCCTTGACCGAGATCAAGTCCCGCAGGCCGGCTCCATAAAGAAATTAGGCCTCCGCTGATGGGTTTTCCAGGATAGTCCGCTCGCGGCGAATGCCTTCGATCATCGCCGCGACATCCGCGCCAGCGGCATCGATCACCGCCTGCGAGCGACCACGAACGACGATCTCGGTAGAGAATTTCTGGCCGACATAGCGCGGATAGGAGCCGATGCTGGTTTCCGGATGCGCCTTCTGGATGGCGGCGAGCGGCGTGCCGATATCGCCTTCGCCATAAGGGCACGAGATCGCCAGCGACAGCACCGGCGTTCCGGTTCTGAGCGTCGGGATCACCGCGTCGACCATCGCCTGAAACACCTCCGGCACGCCCGCCATCACATAGACGTTGCCAATAACGAAACCCGGGGCGGTGGAAACGGGGTTGGGAATGTGCGTTGCGCCGACAGGCATACGTGCCATCCGCTGGCGGGCCTCGGTGAACTCCATCTCGCGGCGCTTGTACATATCGCCAAGCAGCGCCATCGCCTTCTCGTCATGATGGCAGGCAACGCCGAAAGCCTTGGAAACGGCATCGGCCGTGATGTCGTCATGGGTCGGCCCAATGCCGCCCGAGGTGAAGACGTAGTCGTATTTCGTCCTCAGCGCGTTCAGCGCCTCGACGATAGCGTCCTCTTCGTCGGCGACGATGCGGACTTCCTTGAGGTCGATGCCTGCAAGCAGCAGCATGTCGGCGAGATGGCCGATGTTCTTGTCCTTGGTGCGGCCGGATAAAAGTTCGTCGCCTATTGCCAGAATGGCTGCGGTCACAATCTGTTGGGTCATCAAAGGTCTCTGTCTTCACTCAGTCTTTGGCGTCGAGCTTATACCAAATAGGGCGGACGGGAAGCCCGTGCCAACGCATACGGAAATGTGAACGCAAGCCAGAAACGTGCGATAAGATTGAACAGTCCGTCTCTGCCTGCGCGACTGGCCGCCGTAAAATGCATGCGCTAGCGTATCGGTCATACGCACGATAGCGTTGCGAGGCATTCTTTATGATACGCGAATTCATCAAACGGATTTTGGTCGGTGCGCCAACGCAAGCACCCGCCGCAACCCAGAAAGAGGAAACTTCCAAGATGGCTAAGGTTCTGGTTCTCTACTATTCGTCGTACGGCCATATCGAGACGATGGCATACGCAGTCGCCGAAGGCGCGAAATCCGCAGGCGCCGACGTGACCGTCAAGCGCGTACCGGAACTGGTGCCGGAAGAAGTCGCCAAGTCGTCGCACTTCAAGCTGGATCAGGCCGCACCGGTCGCCACCGTGGACGAACTCGCAGAATACGACGCGATCATCGTCGGCGCAGGCACCCGCTTCGGCACGGTTGCGTCGCAGATGCGCAACTTCTGGGATCAGACGGGCGGCCTGTGGTTTGCCGGCAAGCTGGTCGGCAAGGTCGGCTCGGTCTTCACCTCGTCCGCCACGCAGCACGGCGGCCAGGAATCCACCATCCTTGGCTTCATCCCGACCTTCCTCCACCAGGGCATGGTCGTCGCCGGCCTTCCCTATGCCTTCCAGGGTCAGATGGGCGTTGACGAGATCAAGGGCGGCTCGCCCTACGGTGCGTCCACGATTACCGATGGCGACGGCTCGCGTCAGCCCTCGGCAATCGAGCTCGATGCCGCCAAGTTCCAGGGCGCGCATGTCGCCAAGCTTGCTGCAAAGCTCGCCTGAGCCAAGGCACCTTGAAACAGTGAAGGCGCGGCTTCGAGCCGCGCCTTTTCATGTGTGGCGTCGAAACGCCGTCATAAAATCGAAGTCGTCGCTGCTGATTGCCGCGGTCGTCTAGCCGTAAAATCCGTGGAATTTTGCCGTGTAAACGAACAGCGGTACCCCAAATACCGCCAGTGCGATCAAGAATGCCGTGCCTGTTCTAAACAGTCTCAGGCGCCGTGTTCTGGCACCATCCCAATCGTAAACCATCGTCTTACTCCCAAACAAGACAAGCTTTACAAATACACGCCCTAAAGCCGTAGCTTTGCTGACGGCGGGCATACAAACACATTCTAACGTTGCAAGAAAGAGATATTACTAATTAATTAAGCGATGTCTCATAAATGCATCGCAGCCGCTCGTTTTGTCTTCCGCTATTCTTCAAGTTCGCAGGTCGGCGTTGACCACTTCTCCGAGGCTGAATGCCGGCGTGGGGCTCGTTGCGCCTTTGGGGGACATGCTTCGATTCTTCGCTGTTCGTGCAACCCATCCTTTACGTCTTTGCTGATACTTATGTCAGCACCTGTTGAATAGCATGGGATTCCAAGGTGTTGCGGCTGATACGAATAAGCGCATTGCTGACGATCTTGCTCGTCTGCATGTTTTTCCTCCCGCCGTTCAATGGATATGTTAATGGGGGCGTTCAATACGTCCGGGACTATTTCGACAAGAGGCCCGAGCAGACCGCCCTGTTCATAGGCAACAGCCGCACATTCTATAACAATATGCCCCAGATGGTGCGCGCCATCGCCGATTCCGCCGGCTACTCCAAGAGACTGCGCATCGTGATGGATGCGGAACCGGGCGTCAGCCTCGGCTATCACATCAAGAGCGAAAAAACCCAGGCGCTCTTATCCCGGCGATGGGATCAAGTCGTGCTGCAGGTGCTGAGCAGCGATCAATATAGCGCGCAGCAATCCGGCCCGGCATGGGATGATGCCCAAAACCTGATCCGGGAAGTCCAAGCGAAAGGCGACGTGCCGGTCATGTTCGTCACCTGGCGCTATACCGATCAGTGCATCAAGGATGCGGGTATGCCGAAGACGGCCGGCGATTATTCACCGGCTGGTTATGCCGACATGCATCTCAACATCCAGCGGCAGCATGCCCGTCTCGCCGCGCTGACCGGCGTCGCGCTCGTCAATGTAGGCATGATTTGGGAAGCGCTTCAAAGCCAGCCGAAGGATTTCAATCTCTACTTTGATTGCAACCACCCCTCGATCTACGGCAGCTATCTCTCGGCGCTGATGTTCTACAGCTACTTTTCCGGAAACGACGTTCTGAACGTGACGTTCCGGCCGAATGAAATGTCTTCGGAGGACGCGGCGATGCTGCGGAAGGCTGTGTCGGACTATCTGGCGAATTCCACCAAGGTTTGAAATATTGCAATAAACATATTCAATCAAGCCGGTTAAATTAACGTCTGTTAAATTCCCTTATGGTTGTATCTCCCCGGGGCTGAGGGCGGGATATATGGTGGGCGACAGACCAGATGGACGACGTCACGATCTTGATGCGTTGCGTGTGTGTTGCTTTGGCACGCTCATCATCTACCATTCGAGCCTTGTCTATGGAGCGAAGACCTGGTGGGTCCACGCTTCGGATACCACGAAGCTGATCGATCTGATCACGATCGGGTCGCATCCATGGCGGATGAGCCTGCTATTCTTCATTTCGGGCGTGGTCACGGCATCGCTGCTCAAGAAGAGATCCGTGGCTGAAATTCGCACGACCCGCACGCGGCAGCTCCTTCTGCCCTTCGTATTCGGCGTTTTCGTGGTTGTGCCGCCGCAGATCTATTTCTCGCCGTACAACTTCACCCCCGATCTCTCTTATTGGGAATTCTGGAAGACCTATGTCGTCTCCGGGATTCAGCTTGAGCATATGTGGTTCCTGGCCTATCTCTGGATCTATGTCGTCGCCTGGTCGATTGCCCAGCCGCAGCTCGCGCGGCGCTGGCCCGGCCTATCGGCGTCCCTGGCGGCGCAGTTGCGGGGCAGGGTATTGTTCGTGGCGCCTATCGCGTTTCTGTCGATCCTGAGGCTGTGCCTCTATCCCGTCTTCCGCGAGACGCTGGTCATCAGTTCCGATGTCTATTCTCACGCCGTGTATTTCTCGATGTTCATGTTGGGCACGCTGCTCGCCAACGAGCAGAGCTTCTGGCAGGAGGTCGACCGCCAGCGCTGGATAAGCCTCGGCGTTGCCACGCTGTCGCTGGCGGTGCTTGCGGCACTCTCCGTGTTCATCCCAAGGGAAGCGCGGCCGGAGGCCCTCGTGCTCGCGGTGAGGGTCATCCGATCGGTTTTCCAATGGAGTGCCGTGCTTGTGCTGCTCGCCTTCGCGGGCCGGTTGGCCAGCCGGCCGAACCGGGTCATCATGCATCTGAACAAGTCGATCATGACCTACTATATCGCGCATCAGACCGTGATCGTCATTGCGGCCTACTACATCGCGAAGGCAGGCCTTCTCGACATCCGTTCCTTCATACCGCTCGTGGTCATCACGGCGCTCGTCTGCGCGCTTATTGCGGAGACGAAGCGTTTGGCGACCGCGCGCCTCGTGCCCTTCCTTGCCGGCATCGTGGCAATGAGAAAAGGTCTGAGGAAGCCGCTACCCCCAGGAACCAGCCTGAGCGATTTTCAGATTGATCTGCCGGTCACAGCGCTGGCATCTGGTGCGGGCGGCGGGGATCGAACCCGCACAGCCAAAGGCCGAGAGATTTTAAGTCTCTTGCGTCTACCAGTTTCGCCACGCCCGCGCAGGCTTCTCATTCAACGACTGAGGCGATTCAGTCAAGGGCATGCGTGCGCGGGGCAGACCTCAGGACGCATTCGCCTTGGCGGCGCGAACCCTGTTGAACAGCGATCCGATAGCGATGCCAACCGTGGCGCCCAAGGCTTTCACGGCCGCGTCGTGAAGACGGGCGTGGCGGGTGGGCGACAGATATTGCAGATATTCGATGAACACCGCACCCGCGATCAGCAGGACGGCCACCATGAGCCAGTGCCTGGGATAAGCCACGGCAAAGGCGAGGCCGACCACCAGATAGGCGAGCGCCCGGTCGATGTTGACTGATGTAATCGTATGAGGACGAAGGCCGATAGGCGAGACCGTTACGAAAATGATGGCGGCGAGGAGGAGCCAGGCGACCGGCTTCGAAAATTTGTCTGCTGTCATAAAACTCACAATATTGATGTCACCGGGCGGTTTAACTGCACGATTGCGTTATCTCCGTGGCGCGGTGCGCGACACTCTGGTGCTTTTCCCAAAACGCGCATCACTGGGCGCGACCGAACCGTTGTGGTTGAAAATGGGCTTCTTTCGAGGGTCTGCCTATGGCATAGCGTGGGGCGCAATAACAAGGGATTGAGACCGTGACCAGACAGAATGTCGAAGCTGCCGAGGAGGCTCTGCGCAGCCTATTTCCGGCAACGCCGCTGCAACTCAACGAGCATTTGTCCGCTCGCTACGGCGCGGATATCTGGCTGAAACGTGAGGATCTGTCGCCCGTCCGCTCCTACAAGATCCGTGGTGCCTTCAATTTCTTCCGCAAGCGCATCGAGGAAGGCGCCTCGGGCAAGACCTTCGTCTGCGCGTCTGCCGGCAATCACGCGCAGGGCTTTGCCTTCGTTTGCCGCCACTTCGGCGTTCCCGGTGTGGTCTTCATGCCGGTGACGACACCCCAGCAGAAGATCGACAAGACCCGCATCTTCGGCGGCGAGTTCATCACCATCAAGCTGACCGGCGACTTCTTCGACCAGTGCTACAAGGCAGCCCGCGATCACGTCGAGATGATCGACGGCGTCATGGTCCCGCCGTTTGATCATGAGGATATCATCGAGGGCCAGTCGACCGTGGCCTCCGAGATCATGCAGCAGCTGCCCGAGGGCACGGTCCCCAATCTCGTCGTCATGCCTGTCGGCGGCGGCGGTCTGGCGGCAGGCATCAGCGGTTACCTCAAGGACACGGTGCCGAGCACGGGCTTCTTCTTCGTCGAACCGCAGGGCGCGCCGAGCCTCAAGCGCAGCATCGAGGCCGGCGAGGTCGTGACGCTCTCCAAGGTCGACAATTTCGTCGATGGCGCCGCCGTTGCCCGCATCGGCGACCTCAATTTCGCTGCGCTGAAAGGCTTCCCGAGCAATCAGGTGATGCTGATGCCGGAGAACGCCATCTGCGTCACGATCAACGAGATGCTGAACGTCGAGGGCGTGGTGCTGGAGCCGGCAGGCGCCCTGTCGCTGACCGCAATCGCCACGATGGATCCCGAAACGATCCGCGGCAAGACGGTGGTCGCGATCGTCTCCGGCGGCAATTTCGATTTCGAGCGGCTTCCGGATGTGAAGGAAAGGGCCATGCGCTACGCGGGCCTGAAGAAATACTTCATTCTCCGCCTGCCGCAGCGCCCAGGCGCGCTCCGCGACTTCCTCAACCTACTCGGTCCCGATGACGATATCGCCCGCTTCGAATATCTGAAGAAGACCGCCCGCAACTTCGGTTCCGTCCTGATCGGCATCGAAACCAAGGCGCCGGAAAACTTCGCGGCGCTGTTCGCGAAATTCGAGACATCGGGTATCAGTTTCGAGGACATCACCGAAAACGAGATCCTCGCGAACCTCATCATTTAACTTTTACGGCAACGGCCCTATTTAACTTTGATGGCATCCGCCCTCATCACAAAGGCGTATCATGGCTTCGATTTTTTCCAGCATTTTCTCCATGTTCTCGGGCGGCGCAAAGCAGCCGGGTGCGGCGTCTTCGAGTGTTTCTTCCGATCCGCAGCCCTATGCCGATTGCACGATCTATGCCGAACCGATGAAGGAAGGCGGCCAGTATCGCCTAGCCGGCCGCATCGAAAAGACTGTTGGCGAAGAGGTGCTGGTGCGCAATTTCATCCGCGCCGACATGTTTTCGTCGACGGATGACGCGATCGAATGCACCGTGCGCAAGGCGCAGCAGATCATCGATCAGAACGGACCATCCTTGTTCAGCGACGGAGCCAAGGTTCGTCAGGTCTGATCACGGAAGGCTGGCGCGCCCCTGCGTGTTGAGCGCTCGCGCCGCCATTCCCTCATGCTATTTTAAAACATTGCGGCGATCCTGCGCTCAGCAGACATCGCAGGAATATCCAGTGCCTCAGAATGCCCGCCGCACATCCGCTGCCGATACCGCCGACAAAGTGGTCGAGGTGCCGTGGCATGGCAATATTGACGGGAGGTCGCGGCGTTGATTTCAAACGTCAATCTCATCCTCTTCGTCGTCGAGGCCGTCGGCTACTTCGCGCTGATGGTGACGCTGCTGCATTTTCGCGCCCGCATCGGCCTCGGCATATTCCTGACGGCACTCGGCGTCATGCATTTCATGGAGACCTACCTCGCTGCGGTCTTCTATGTCGAATTGCCGTTCGGGATCGTCTCGCCGGGATCGTCGGTGTTCTTCACCGGCAAGTTGATGATGATCCTGATGCTCTATCTTCAGGAGGACGCCGCCGTCGTCCGCCAGCCGATCTATGGGCTCTTCATCGGCAATATTCTGACGGTCGCAATCGCCTGGATCGTGCAATGGCACGCGCCGCTTGAGCTTTCGTCCGGCAACGTTCCAAGTGACGAGTTCCTGAAGGAAATGGGCTGGCTGATGCTCTGGGGCACGGCCATCCTCTATCTCGACGCCATCGGCATCATCCTGCTCTACGAGCGGCTCGGCCGCTATCTCCGGCAACGGCCAGTGGTCCGCTTCATGATCTGCGGCTTCGTGCTTTTGACTTTCGACCAGATCGCCTTCTTCGGCGCGCTTCACTATTCGGTCGGCGTCCCGCTCGCCGCCTTCTGGGGCGGATGGAAGGCGAAGATGTTCGCCGTCTGCATCTACACCGTGCTCTTCGCGATCTACGAGAAATGGATCGGCCGGGCAGTCACCACATCGAGCGCACGTCCCATCGGCGATATCTTCAGCGACCTGACCTTCCGCGAGCGCTACAATGATCTCTTGAGCCGCACCGGCCGCGACGTGCTGACCGGGCTTTACGACCGCACGCGAATGGAACTCGAAGCGCCGATCATGATCCGCGAATCACTGCGCCAGGGACAGTCCGCCACGGTAATGATCCTCGACGCCGATCACTTCAAGAACGTCAACGACGTGTTCGGGCACCTGCAGGGCGACGATGTCCTGCGCGCGATCTCAGCGCGCCTGGGCTCGATCCTGCGGGCCGGCGATCGGGTCTTCCGCTTCGGCGGCGAGGAGTTCGTTGCGATCTGCCCGTTGACCGATCACGCCGAGGGCTTGCGTCTGGCCGAGAGGTTGCGCTGGACGATCGAAAACAGCGTCGCCACGCCCGATGGCAAGCCGGTAACGATCAGCATCGGCGTCGCGACAGCCACCGAAGATGGCGATGCCTTCACGGCGATCCTGTCGGCAGCGGACGAGCGGCTTTATTGCGCCAAGAAAAACGGCCGAAATTGTGTCTTCGGCCAGACCGGCGTCCATGGCCTCACGGTCGCCGGCTAACAGTAAGTCTCCACAAACAAAAAGACGGCCGGCAAGCCGACCGTCTTCCTGAATTGACTGCCCTTTGAATTAGGCAGCGAGCGCGAGTTCTTCAGCGCGTGCCTTGGCAGCGCCGACAGCCTTCTCGGCTGCTTCAGGACCAAAGGCCAGGCCTTCGACATAGATGGTCTCGACGTCGGTAATACCCATGAAGCCGAGAACGGTCTTCAGATAAGGCACGGCATGGTTCATGCCGGCAGCCGGGCCCTGCGAGTAGACGCCGCCGGAAGCGAGAACGACGTAGACCTTCTTGCCGGTGGCAAGGCCAACCGGGCCGTTTTCGGTGTACTTGAAGGTCAAGCCGGCGCGGGCGACGTTGTCGATCCAGCTCTTCAGCGACGAGTAGATGTTGAAGTTGATGAGGCCGGTGCCGATGACGATGGTGTCTGCTGCGAGCAGCTCGTTGACCAGCTCGTCGGAGATCTTCGCGGCTTCGTTTTCTTCGGCCGTGCGGGCGTCCGCCGGCTTGCGGATGGCGCCGGTGAAGAGGTCGTTGATATGGGCCAGCGGGTTCGCGGCGAGGTCGCGGCGAACGACGACGCTGCCGGCCTTCTGCGACTGGAGCTTGCCAGCGAGGTCTACGGCGATATCGGTCGAAAGCGACTCAGCGCGCGGGCTGGAGGTCAAGAGCAGAATGGACGACATGATTGATAATCCTTTGGTCTTTGCGTTTGCGGCGCGATCGGGGGAAGGTCGAACCGCGTCTTCGAGTGAAGAAATAGGTCTAGCGGCCTATCGAAAAAACTGTGATAATGTCGATCAAGACTATCGATCGATTGGATGGATGTAATGTTGCCCAACCCGACACTGGACCAGCTGCAGGTTTTCCTGACCGTTGCCGAGACCGGCAGCTTCTCGGCCGCCTCGCGCGTGCTCAATCGTGCCCAGTCGGTGGTCAGCTACACCATCGCCAATCTCGAGGCACAGCTGGAAATGCAGCTGTTCGAACGCTCCGGCGCCCGTCAGCCGAAGCTTACCGAGGCAGGCAAGGCCATGCTCGAGGACGCCCGCCGGCTGATGACCGACCTGCAGGTGATGCGGGCGAGGGTAAAGAGCCTGAAGGAAGGGCTGGAGGCCGAGGTCGATGTGGCGATCAGCGTCATGGTGCCGTCGCAGGCGGTCGTCACCGTCCTGCGTGAATTCCGCGAGCGCTTTCCCTCCGTTTCGCTCAATCTCAGCGCCGGCGAACTCGGCATGGTCATGGAGTCCGTGTTGTCGGGCAAGGCCACGATCGGCATCGGCGGAGCGCTGCTGAAGCAGGACGATTCGATCGCCGTCGAAAAGATCGGCCATTCCTTCATGATTCCGGTCGCCGCGCGTTCCCACCCGCTGGCCAATATCGACAGGTCGCTGACGCTTAGCGATGTTCGCGAGGAGGTGCAGCTCGTCGTCACCGACGCCTCGGGGCTGACCAAGGGCCGCGATTTCAACGTGCTGTCCTACAAGACCTGGCGCGTCAGCGACATCGCCACCAAGCATGCGCTGATCCGCGGCGGTCTGGGGTGGGGCGGCCTGCCGGCGTCGATCATCCGCGAGGATTTGGCCAACGGCACGCTCGTCCATCTCGATCTGCCGGCCTACGAGCAGGGCGAGTATCCGATCTATGCGATACGGCGCATCGCCAACCCGCCGGGCCCGGCCGCCACATGGCTGATCGAAGCCTTCCATTCGAAACTGTCGTTCTGCCCGAACCACGCCGATTTCACCGCGGCGCTGAACGAGACCAAGGATCGCGATCTGCCACTCGCGGCGGAGTAGGCGAGGCGCTTAGCCCCGCCTGCAGCCTGTCTTAGAGAACCAGCCGGAATTTGGCGAACCCATCCGTGCCTTCGCCTGCATCCTCGATCTTCGCGCCCTTGACGTCGGCGATGAACTGCTTGGCTTTCGGCCCGCTCTGGAACGTGGCGGTCGCACCCGTCACCGGCTTGAAGGTCCAGTTGCCGTCGGCAGCCGGATTGATCGTTCCCTGCTCGTGCACATAGCGCACGATCACGTCTCGGTTCGTATCGGGCGCCTGGAACACCACCTTGTCGGCCGCGATCTCCGGGAATTTGCCGCCGCCGCCGGCGCGGTAATTGTTGGTCACGACCACGAATTTTTGGCTCGGATCGATCGGCTTGCCATCAAACGCGAGGTTCTGGATGCGGTTGGATCCGGCATTGATCGCGTTGCCGTCATTGTCATATTTGCGCGGCTGCGCCAAGTCGATCTGGTAGGTGACGCCGTCGATCACGTCGAAATTGTAGGAAGGGAAGTCGGCGTTCAGAAGCTCGGCGTCCTTCGTGCCTTCCTTGATGTCGTTGAACATCCCCGCCGACATTTCCAGCCAGTTCTTCACCTGCTCGCCGGTGATGACGACGGCCTGGACGGTGTTGGGATAGAGATAGAGGTCGGCGATATTCTTGATGGCGAGATCGCCGGCCGGAACATCCGTATAGTAATCGGCGCCGCCGCGACCACCCGACTTGAAGGGAGCCGCCGCCGAGAGAACCGGCAGGTCCTTGTATTCGGTGTCGGCGAGCATCTGCTTGATGTACCAGGTCTGCGCCTGGCTGACGATCTGCACGGAGGGATCGTCGGCGACCAGAGCGAAGTACGAGTAGAGCGGCGCGGACGTCTTGCCGACGGGCGTGCGGACATAGGCGAGCGTCGCTTCGTGCTCCGCCTTGGCGGCCTCGACGACTTCCTTCTTGTCGGCGACATCGGCCACGACCTTCTTCTTGTCGTCGCGGTGGTAGATCGGCCGCGCTTCGGACGTGAAGTCGACGATCTTCCAGCTCTTGCCATCCTTTTCGAGCAGCAGATCGATTAGGCCGAGATGCGAGCCCCAGAAGCCGGCCATGACGGCAGGCTTGCCGTGCAGCGTTCCCTTGACCGGATCGGCGTTCTGGATGCCATCCCACGTCTTCGGTCCGGGGAAGACGAGGTGCTGGTGGCCGGTAAAGATCGCGTCGATCCCGTCGACGGCGGCCAGGTGCAGCGATGCGTTCTCCATCTTGTCGCTAGGCGCACTACCATCGATGCCCGAATGCGAGAGCGCGATCACGATATCCGCGCCCGCTTCGTTCATCGCGGGCACCCAGGCCTTGGCGGATTCGACGATATCGCGCGTCTGCGCCTTGCCCTCGAGGTTCTTGATATCCCAGAGCATGATCTGCGGCGGAACGAAGCCGATGAAGCCAATCTTCACCGGGCTTTCATTGCCGGCCCCGTCCTTGATCATCTTTTCGACGATGATGTAGGGCTTGAAGAACAGCTCGTCGCTTTTCGGATCGGAGGCGAGCTGGCCCTTGGTCAGGTTGGCGCAGACGAACGGGAAGTTCGCGCCATTAAGCACCTTGAACATGAAATCGAGGCCGTAGTTGAACTCGTGATTGCCGAGCGTGCCGACGGTGTAGCCGAGCGTGTTCATCGCCTTGATCACGGGGTGGACGTCGCCATCCTTCAAGCCACGCTGATAGGCCATGTAATCGCCCATCGGATTGCCCTGCAGAACGTCGCCATTGTCGATCAGCAGCGAGTTGGCGGCTTCAGCGCGGATCGTGTCGATGATCGTCGCGGTGCGCGCCAGTCCCATCGTGTCGTTCGGCTTGTCTGCGTAATAGTCGTAAGGGAAAACGTTGACGTGAATATCCGTCGTTTCCATCAGCCTGAGATGCGCCTGATTGGCGGCGGCACGCGCGGTGAATGGGTGCAGCAGAACGAGCGCTGATGTGGCGGCGATGCCGGAGAGTAGAGAACGACGGTTCATGGATGAAAGATCAAGGTTGGAAGACATGAAAACTCCTTCGAAACATCACGCGACACCCGCCCGGCGGCGAGAGTAGGGTGATTTTCGAAGGAGTAAACCCTGTAAATGACAGGGGAATATCGCTTTTCGCTTTCTGCGTGTCGGACGCGACCTACCGTGCCAGAACCGGCTTCACGTCCTTGTGGAAGAACCGGAAGTACGAAGCCACCTGGGCGCGGGCGTTGGAATTCGGGTCGAACTGAATGCCGACGCGGCCATTGTGGCTCCAACGAATGACGCCGTGGAGAACGCCGAGATCGTCGGCCAGGATCTGAACGCGGCTGCCGGAAGCCGCATGCAGCGGTGCGCGGACTTCCAGCGCTATGCCCGAGATGGACATGTTCAGAATGCGCGCATCGACTTCCTTGGTCAGGTACCGAACCTTTCCAAACAGACGGCACGGTTTGCGCTCGGCCTTTCGGGTAATAATGTTGAGATTATGCATGACGCCTCTCCCAAATTGAACTGGAGACAGCATACGTCGCGTAGATTGAAATGAATTTATACAATTCGCTAAAATTGCGCGGTCGATTTTTACTTCCGCATTGCTTCCCGGCGGGCGACGACATGCTCGCGCCAGATCGTGAAAATGCCGGAGGCGACGACGATGACGGAGCCGATGATCGTGTTTAGGCTCAGCGTCTCTCCATAAATCGTCACCCCGATGATCGAGGCATAGACGAGCTGCAGATAGGTGAGCGGCTGGACGGCCGCGGCATCGAGCATGTCGTAGGCGCGGATCAGGAAATAGTGGCTCGATATGCTGGTCATGCAGACGAGCGCCATCCACACCCAGTCCGTCGGCGCCATCCATGTCCAGTAGAACGGCCCGACCAGCGTCATCGCGATAGCGCCGACGACACCGGTGTAAAAGAAGCTGGTCATCGACGAATCGTCGCGGCTGACCAGCCGGGTGGCGATGACGTAGAAAGCAAAGAGGAAGCAGGAGAGGACGGCCAGCAGCAGTGTGACATCGAAGGAGCCGCTATCGGGCTTCAGGATCAGAAGCACGCCGACCAACCCCGCGCCGATCGCCGTCCACCGCCGCCAGCCCACCCGCTCGCCGAGCAGCGGCATGGCCAGCAGCGCAATCAGGATCGGCGTCGCCGAGAAGATCGCCTGCGAGTGCGCGAGCCCGATCACAGCGAAGCAACTGATCACGACAACCACCTGGGCGGCGAGAAGCAGCCCCCGGATCACCTGCAGGACCGGCCGTTTCGTGCGCGCCGTGGCGACAATCCCGCCGCGCATCTTCGCGGCCAGAAGGATGGTGAAGAGGCCAAAGGCCCAATAGCGGATCATCGTCACGAAAACGGGCGGGTAGGCGCCGCCCAGATGCTTCGAGATGCCGTCCTGAATGGAAAAGATGGTGATAGCCAGAAGAACGAAAATATAGCCTCGGGTCTTCGATCTCATGGCGTCTTCTTAATACACCGGCCTCGGCCGTATTCCGGAAACACCCGCGCAGGCAGGTGATTCCGCTCCTCCGTCACAAGCCCACATTGGGCCGGTCCATCACCTCGCGCAAGGCAAAGCTGGAATTGATCTTGACGACATGGGGCAGGGCCGAGAGCCAGTCGCGATGGATGCGCTCATAGTCCTCCAGATCGCGGGCCGCGACCCGCAGGATATAGTCATATTCGCCCGACATCAGGTAGCAGACGAGCACATTGGGACAGCGCTTCACGGCGGTCTCGAATTCCGACAGCGTCTTCGCGAACTGGCCGGACAGCGAGATGTGCACGATGGCGATCATCTTGTAGTCGAGCGCTTTCGGCGAGACATGCGCGTGATAGCCGAGGATGACGCCGCTGCGGTCGAGGATGTCGAGCCGCCTGGAACAGGCCGACGCGGACAAGCCAACCTTGGCGGCCAGATCGGCATTGGTGATGCGGGCATTCGATTGCAGCGCTTTCAAAATGGCATGATCGATGGCATCGAGTTCCGACATTCGAAGAACTTTCGATTATTGCGTCTGAAACGCATCTTTCTTCGAAAAATGCCATACATGCAAATCCTCTTTGCAAGGACATTTCGTGCGCGGGGTGATTGGATTTCACTCGTGAACGCTTCGCTCGACGAGGCGGAAAAAACAAACGAGGAGGAGCGCCCCGATGCGCGTCGGTTGTCCGAAGGAAATCAAGAATCACGAATATCGCGTCGGCCTGACGCCTGCAGCCGTTCGCGAGTATATCGCGCATGGCCACGAGGTCTGGATCGAGACGAAGGCGGGTTCCGGCATTGGTGCCGATGACGCGGCCTATGCCGCCGCGGGCGCGAAGATCGCGTCCTCTGCCAAGGACATCTTCGAAAAGTGCGACATGATCGTCAAGGTCAAGGAGCCTCAGCCGTCCGAATGGGCGCAGCTGCGCGACGGCCAGATCCTCTACACCTATCTGCATCTTGCGCCGGACCCCGAGCAGACCAAGGGCCTGCTGTCGTCGGGCGTCACCGGCGTCGCCTACGAGACGGTGACCGATGATCGTGGCGGCCTGCCGCTCCTGGCGCCGATGTCCGAAGTTGCCGGTCGCCTTTCGATCCAGGCAGGTGCGACAGCGCTGCAGAAGGCCAATGGCGGCCTCGGCATTCTCCTGGGCGGCGTGCCCGGCGTCCTGCCGGCCAAGGTCACCATCATCGGCGGCGGCGTGGTTGGCCTGCATGCGGCTCGCATGGCCGCCGGCCTCGGCGCCGATGTCACCATCCTCGACAAGTCGCTGCCGCGCCTGCGCCAGCTCGACGATCTCTTTTCCGGCCGCATCCACACGCGCTATTCCAGTATCCAGGCGCTCGAAGACGAGGTCTTCTCCGCTGATCTCGTCATCGGCGCGGTGTTGATCCCCGGCGCTGCTGCGCCCAAGCTCGTCACCCGCGAAATGCTCTCGGGCATGAAGAAGGGCTCGGTCATCGTCGATGTCGCCATCGATCAGGGCGGTTGCTTCGAGACATCGCATGCGACAACCCATTCGGACCCGACCTATGAGGTCGATGGCGTCGTGCACTACTGCGTCGCCAACATGCCGGGCGCGGTTCCGGTCACGTCCGCACATGCGCTGAACAACGCCACGCTGGTCCATGGCCTGGCGCTCGCCGATCGCGGCCTGCGCGCCATCGCCGAAGACAGACATCTCAGAAACGGTCTCAACGTCCACAAGGGACGCGTCACCAATAAAGCCGTTGCCGAGGCGCTGGGCTACGAGCCTTACGCTGCGGAAGCCGTGCTCAACGTAGCGTAAAGTCCATCGCGCGACGTCAACTGAAGCCGGTTGCTCTCTCCGCAGCCGGCTTTTTTCCGTGATTTAACCGTCGATCCGGCATTGATAGCAATTGTTGCGCGCCGAGCGCACATGCACATAGGCGACCTCCGGTTTGCGCAGAAGCTCCGCCGCATAGGCAGGAATATCGGCGACCTCGGTCACCGCGCCGGTGCCGTAGACGATACGGTTGTTGGGGCCATAGCCGCGCAGGATGAAGTTGGGGCTCGTCATCAGGACAGGCGGCAACACTTCCTCGGCGGCATAGCGTTCGCAGCGCTTGTGATGCAGGAACACCGGTCCCGTCTCTGCGTAGGGCTGCAGCTCCGGGAAGGGGCGGTAGGCGAAAACGTAAAGCGCCTCGCCTGCATCTATGTTCTTCAGGCAATGGCGGCAGGGGTGTCCCGGCCCATCGGAAACCATTGTCTCCGGCAAGTGACCATAGGCGTCGTTCCCGCCGTTCCAGATCGTCTCGGCGTCAGCAGTAGGCATCGCAGTGAAAGATAGAGCATTCATGGCAAGTCTCCTTTTCGAGCTTGCCTTGAATGCGCTCCAACCCAGGTGGAAGCCACCCGATCCTTGCGCCTCTATGCTCTTGCCAGAAGAAACAGCCGAAACGCGCCGCTAGCTTCTCTTCGCCAGCTCAAGCAACTCCTTGTCGCTGAGCGGACGCACGATCGCGGTGCCCGTCGAGACAGGCGAAAAGCCGAACATCTGGTAGAGCTGCAACGCCCGGGGATGGTCGAGATTGTTGGTCGTGGTCGTCACGCGCAAAGGGTTCTGCGTCCAGATCGCATAGAGCGCCTGCAGCAGGAACCACTTGCCGATCCCGAGACCCAGCGCATGCTCCATCAGCCCGAAATGGCTGAGCTCGATCGTATCCTCGTCAATCGTCAGATACTCGTAAAACCCGGCAGGCGCGCCGTTCACATAGAGCACGCAGATTGTGTTGCGCTTGTCGTAGAGCGTGGTGGCCAGTTCCTCGTCGCTCATCCTCAGACGATCCACCCACTGCCACCGCGCGCCGACCTGGCGGTAAAGATAGCGGTAGAATGGCAGCGGGATTTCCGGCGCGCGCATGATGGCGGTCTGGATATTGACCGGCACCGGTAGGCTCGTCTTCGGCGCCGCCGTCATTTCGAGGCGGGTCACATGGGCCTTCAGCGAGGAGGGAGCTTTTGCCATGGTCAAGCTTTGATCGCTTCTGCGGGGCCGGTAACGATGGGCGTGTCCTCACGGCTACCCCACTCGCTCCAGGAGCCGTCGTAAAGCGCGTTGTCGTCATGCCCAACGCTTTCCAGCGCCAGCATGATCACGGCGGCGGTCACGCCCGAGCCGCAGCTCGTCACGACAGGCTTGGAGAGATCGATGCCCGCATCCGATATCATCGTCTTCAGCGTCGCCACATCCTTGAAGCGGCCATTGGCCGAGAGCGAAGTTGCCGGCAGGCTGCGGGCGCCGGGCATGTGACCCGAGCGCATGCCGGCGCGCGGCTCGGCTTCCTCGCCGGTAAAGCGGCCGGCGCCGCGAGCATCGGCGATCTGCGCCGAACCGTCATCGACGATCTCGCGCATGGTCTCGAAGGGGATAACCTTGTCGGCCCGGAATTTCGGCGTGAACACCGCTGTCACAGGAGTGGCCGTCCCGGTCTCCAGCGCGCGTCCCTCGGCCTTCCAGCCATCGAGGCCGCCATCCAGAACGTAGACATCCTTGGCACCCATGGTACGCAGCATCCACCAGACGCGCGGCGCCGAGAAGAAACCCATGCCGTCGTAGACGACGATCGTGTCCGTCTCTGAAATGCCGAGCTTGCCGACTTCGGCGGCAAAGAACTCCGGAGAGGGGAGCGAATGCGGCAGGCCGGTCGAATGATCGGCGATCACGTCCTGATCGAAGAACACGGCGCCGGGAAGGTGGCCCGCCACATATTCGTCCTTGGCGGCGCGCTTGTGGGCCGGCAGATACCAGGAGGCGTCCACCACCTTGAAACCTAAAGTCCCCAGCTGCTTTTCGACCCAATCGGCCGAAACGACGAAGCGGCTCGTGGTCTCGCTCATGTTGCTCTCTCCAATCAATGCTTATGCGTCGTCGCCAGGAGCGCCGAAACGGATACGGAAGCGGCGGTTTTCCTTGCCCTTCTTCTCGATCTTGGCGATGTGAATCTGTCCGACTTCTCGTGTTGTCGCAACATGTGTGCCGCCGCAGGGCTGGCTGTCAATCGCCGAGTTCTCGCCGATGCAGACGAGGCTGACGCGACCGAGCCCCATCGGCGGGCGCACGTTCTTCGATTTGACGATCCCTGGATTGGCCGTCAGTTCCTCATCGGTGATCCACTGCAGGTAAACGGGATGGTCCTGGTCGACCAACACCATCAGCTTCGCCGTCACCTCGTCCTTGTCGATCGTGTCGGTCATGTCGAAATCGACACGGCTTTCCTCTTCGCCGACGGCCGCGCCGGTAATCGGATAGGAGCAGACAACGGAAAGCAGGTGGCAGGCCGTGTGCATGCGCATCAGCTTGTGACGGCGCTCCCAATCGACATGCAGCACCACTTTCTCGCCGACCTCGGGGCTTGCCTGTCCCTCGAGCGGAACATGGATGATGATGTCCTTGGCGGCGCCATGCTTGGTCTGCCCCAGCGTGATCTTGCTGCCATCGGCGCGCTCGAGAAAGCCGGTATCGCCCGGCTGGCCGCCCGAGGTCGCGTAGAGGCAGGTCTGATCGAGTTCGATGCCCCCGTCTTCGTGGATGGCGGTGACGACGGCCTCGCAGGTCGAGAGATAGAAGTCGTCACGATAGAGGGCATTAACGGGCATTGGGCCTCACGCTGCGGGTTCGTATGGGATCTTGATATCGACAGGCGAGGTCAGCCATGCCGGCAGCGGCAGCGACTTCGATGTCAGGAAATCGGGATTGAAAAGCTTCGACTGGTAGCGGTTGCCGTAGTCGCACAGAATGGTCACCACCGTGTGGCCGGGGCCGAGGTCCTTGGCCAGACGCACCGCGCCAGCGATGTTGATCGCCGACGAGCCGCCGAGGCAAAGCCCCTCATGCTCGACGAGATCGAAGACATAGGGCAGGGCTTCCGCATCCGAGATGTTGTAGGCGAAATCAGGCGTAAAACCTTCGAGATTGGCGGTAATGCGGCCCTGGCCGATGCCCTCGGTGATCGAGGAGCCCGCGGACTTCAGCTCGCCGTTCTTGTAGAATTCATAGAGTGCTGCGCCATCCGGATCGGCGATGCCGATCTTGATGTCCTTGTTGAAGCCCTTCAGCCCCATCGCCGTGCCGGCAAGCGTGCCGCCCGAACCGACGGAGCAAATGAAGCCATCGACCTTGCCTGATGTATCCGCCCAGATTTCCTTCGCCGTCGTCTCGATATGCGCCTGCCGGTTGGCGACGTTGTCGAACTGGTTGGCCCAGATGGCACCGTTCGGCTCTGTCTTGGCCAGTTGCTCGGCGAGACGTCCGGAAACCTTCACGTAGTTGTTGGGGTTCTTGTAGGGCACGGCCGGCACTTCGACGAGTTCGGCGCCAAGCAGCTTCAGCGCGTCCTTCTTTTCCTGGCTCTGCGTCTCGGGAATGACGATCACGGTGCGGTAGCCGAGCGCCTTGGCGACCAGCGTCAGGCCGATGCCGGTGTTGCCGGCGGTCCCTTCGACGATCACGCCGCCCGGCCGCAGCAGGCCCTTCTTCTCGGCGTCGCGAATGATGTAGAGCGCCGCGCGATCCTTGACCGACTGTCCCGGGTTGAGGAATTCCGCCTTGCCGAGAATGGTGCAACCGGTCGCCTCCGACGCTCCCTTGAGCTTGATCAGGGGAGTGTTGCCAATGGCTTCTAGGACGGAAGGATGAACGGTCATGGAATCTGCCTCTTTGAAACACTTAGTTTAGGAACGGTCTTTTCCCTTCACAAGGCTGGGTTGGCAAGAAATCCTATTCCTCGCCCTCAACCAACACGGTAAAATTAGACTTCCCGTCCCAGATTGGTTCGCCACGTGCTGATCCGGGTCGCTATGTGATCCGGAGATTGACATTCATCGTATGGATGATGACAAAGCAATCACTGAAAGCGGAAACGACCGAAACCATCATGGTTCACGAGCATATCGACACGGTCGATGCATTGATGGCGTATTATGTTGCGGGCTCCCTTCCGGAGCCGGCGCGCGTTCTTGTCGAATCGCATCTGGAAATGAAGCCGGATCGTCGGATGCTGGTGCAGGACCTTGAGTTTCTGGCCGGCCAAGAGCTTGAGCAGACCTCCGAAGCAAGTCTCGATGACCGGGATGCCAGATTGGCGCGGATCTTCGCATCCGCCGCGCCGGTCGAGCCCAAGCCATTCATCGCGACTGACAAACCAAGCATCTTCCCGTGCGCCCTGCGCCGCCTTGTCGGCTTCGATGTCGATACGGTGCCGTGGAAGACCAAGCTCCCCGGTTTCAAGGAATATTCGGTCGATATCGACGGCTGCGAAGTCAGCGTCATGTGGATCAAGCCCGGCCGCGCCATGCCGGCTCATACCCACAAGGGCATGGAGCTGACGCTCATCCTTGACGGCGCCTTCAACGACAATCGCGGCCGCTTCGGCCCCGGCGACATCTCCGTTGCAGACGAGACGATCGATCACCGCCCGGTGGCCGAAAAAGATCGTCCCTGCATTGCATTTTCCGTTCTAGATGCCCCCATCAAACTGACCGGGTCCTTCCGCCAGCTGATTGGCGACCTGATCGGCTGAAAGCAGCCACAATAGCGTGATAGAGCCATTATCCCGGGAGGTTGAGAGGAACTTCCGGGCCCGTTTCGACGTTCTTCGATACAGCCTGAGGAGTCGCGCCATGAACGATTTTGTAGCCCGCCCCGAACATGGAATTGCCTGGATCTCAGGCGCAAGCTCCGGCATCGGCCGTGCCTTGGCGCTGAAATTGGCAAGCGAAGGCTACAAGGTCGCCGTCACCGCTCGCGACCATGAAAAGCTCGCCGAGCTGCAATCGGAAGCCAACGGTCTTGCGGGCAGTATCATCGTTCTCGATGGCGACGTCACTAATCCCGAAGACATGGAGCATGTGCTCGCATCGATCGAATACGAGCACGGCGCGCTGGCGCTCGCTGTCTTCAATGCCGGCGTCTATCTTCCTGTTCATGCCGAGGAACTGCGCCGCGAGGATTTTGAGCAGAGCTTCGCCGTCAATCTGCAGGGCGTGGTCAATTGCCTCGTGCCTGCCGTGCGTCACATGAAGCACAAGGGGCAGGGGCAGATCGCCATCGTCTCCTCGGTGACAGGTTACGGTGGCCTGCCCACGGGCGCTGCCTATGGCGCCACCAAGGCTGCCCTGATCAACATGGCCGAGAGCCTGAAATTCGATCTCGACAAGATGGGCATCCGCATCCAGCTCATCAATCCTGGTTTCGTCGACACGCCCGCCACCCGCAAGAACGAATTCCCGATGCCGTCGCTGATCCCGGTCGATGAGGCCGCCGCCGAGATCTATGCGGGCCTGAAGTCGAAGAATTTCGAGATCACCTTCCCGAAGCGCTTCACCTACACGCTGAAGGCTCTCAACCTGTTGCCCTACAGTCTGTACTTCTGGCTGGTGAACCGCGCCACCGGTTGGCAGGAGCGCCCGCGCGCTGACGGTCGCCGCCCGGTGACGCCAAGCCCGGCGGAATAGCTCAGTCGCTCACGAGCCATCGCGCCGACAACCGATCACGATGTTTATGGAGGGATAGACGAGGCGGATGGCGACCGGGACAGGAGGTCGACTGTCTGGTCCCGCCACCCGCTCTCGTCAGCTCCGCGAAAAGACGACCTGGCGGACGTCTATGTTTCGGGCGCGGAAACCTGCTTCACAATAAAATAAATAGAACTCCCAGAGCCGCTTGAAGCGCTCGTCGAAGCCCAGTGGGCGAACTCGTTCCCAAACGGACCAAAAACGCTCTCGCCATTCGGCCAGAGTACGAGCGTAGTCTAACCCAAAACCGAAGTCCCGCACCAGTGACAAATTCACTTTTCGCCCAAGTTCCGCCAAATGCTCGCGGGTCGGTAGCATGCCGCCGGGAAAAACGTACTTCTGGATGAAGTCTGGATTGCTCCTGTACTGCTCGAAGGACTCGGGCCGAATCGTTATGATCTGCAGACCCGCCTTGCCGCCGGGCTTCAGGCATTGCTCGAGCTTGGAGAAATAGGCGGGCCAGTATTTCTCGCCGACGGCCTCGAACATCTCGATCGAAACGATCTTGTCGTAGACGCCGGTTTCGTCGCGATAGTCCTGAAAGCGGAAGTCGACCTTGTCGCTGAGACCCGCCTTGCGGATGCGCTCCTCGGCGAAGGCCAGCTGCTCGCGGCTGATCGTCAGGCCCGTGACCCGACAATTCAGTTCGCTGGCGGCGAACTCGGCAAAACCGCCCCATCCGCAGCCGATCTCCAGCACGTGGTCGCCCGGCTTGATCCCGGTCGCTTCGGCGAGAGCCCGATACTTGGCGTTCTGCGCCGACTGCAGATCGTTGGCGCCGGTGGAATAGAGCGCCGACGAATAGGTCATCGTCGGATCGAGCCATTGCTTGTAGAAGTCGTTGCCGAGATCGTAATGGGCCGAGATGTTCCGCTTCGAACCTTTTCGGGTGTTCGTATTCATCCAGTGGCGGATGCGCTCGACGAGACGGGGCAGGCCACGCTTGCCGTTGGCGTAATCCTGGATCGCTTCGTCGTTGACGATGAACAGCTCGAGGAACGCCGCGATATCGGGGCTGTCCCAATCGCCATCCATATAGCTCTCAGCGACGCCGATCGTGCCGTTGGAAAGCGCCCGGTAGCAGATGTTCCAGTTCTTCAGGTGGATCTCTGCGTGCTGGCCGGGTGTGCTGCCGGTCACCCGCACCACGCGGCCATCGGGAAAGGCGATCGTCAGCGAGCCATGCTGCATGCGAAGCAATGCCCTCAGCGCAAGCTTGGCGCGCAACGGCAGTCCCTTCGAAACCTGTCCGATATTCTGCTGCGTCAGCTGGATCGCGTTGCGTTGAGAATCGGTCAAGTCACTAGCATCACTCATGGTTTTCTCCTCCGGCAAGATTTGGCCGGTTCAGGACGACGATGCGCTGAAAATCTCCGCCCCCCGGCGATTGCTTTGAACGCTATCGTAAAAATTGGAAAAGCCAAACAATTTTCCAATCCTGTGTTGCGCACGATCGACGCATATATCGAAGCACGCTTAGCTATTCCGCTGCCTCCGCCCTCTCGCGCGGCGCGACCACGCTGACAGGGGCGGGTGGCGCGGGCTTTGCGATGTACTTCGCGCCCTTCAGCCACAATTTCAGCGCCTCCCAGTGAATGCCGCCGACGATCTTGATCGGCAAAAACGGAACGGCGGCCGTGAGCCACGCAAGGTTCCTGGTCGTGAGCCCCACCTGTCGTCCTGAGAAGGTCGCCGCAAGCAGCGGGCCATCGGCATCGGTTTCGAGAATACGCCAACGGATCTCCTTGCCCGGCGGCAGCATGCGGAAATTGTAGCGCATGCCCATCTCGATGAACGGCGAGACGTGAAAGATCTTGTCGCAGCTCTGCCGAATGCCGGTGTCGCTGACCTCGCCTGAGCCGATAGGGCAGACGTATGTGTGCCGTTCGCCGAACGTGTTGCGAACTTCATAGATCATCGCGATCAGCTGATTATGCTTGTCATAGGCATGGTAGACTGAGAGTGGATTGAAGACGTAGCCGAGGATGCGGGGGTAGCAGACAAGCACGACGCGCTGGGCACGCAAGCCCGCATGCCCCAGCAGTTCATCGGCATGCGCCCTGGCGCCCATCCGGCCGCCATGGTCGCTCTCATGAAACGACACCGCATTGCGCTTGTTGACCGAAAACAGCGCGGACAGCCGATCCGCCTCGTCCAGCCGGTCGAGATCGATCGCCATCGAGAACACGCGATAGCGAAAGCGGTGGCCGAAGGGCTTCATGCGCTGATGCATGACGTCGCCGACATAGAGCGCTGCCGCAGCCTCAGGCGGCGGCCCGTTGTCGCGCATGCTCACGCCTCGTCCTTCGCGTTCCTGCGTCATGCGACGGCGTCCAGCTCCGGTTCGATGTTGTCCGTTTTCAGCGTGCTCCACCGCAGCGCCGCGCCGAGCGCCTTGGCGGCCGCAAGACCCGAGGTCAGCCCGTCCTCATGGAACCCATAGCCCGTCCAGGCGCCGGCAAAGTAGCAGCCGTTGCGTCCCTGTATATCCATGAGCGCGCGCTGCGCCTGAACGCTGTCGGCTGAGAACTGTGGATGCTCGTAGCTGAACTCCGCGAAGACCTTGCTTGGGTCCGGCTCTCGATCAGGGTTCAGCGTCACGAACAAAGGAAAGCGATCGTCGATCGCCTGCAGCCTGTTCATCCAGTAGGTGACGGCGACATCGGCGTTACCATTAGCCGAGCTCGAACGAAGATAGTTCCAGGATGCCCAGACCTTCCGGCGCTGCGGCATCAGCATCGGATCGCGGTGGAGCACCACCCTGTTCGGCTGATAGGGAACGGCCGCCAGCAGCCGCTTTTCCTCCTCAGTCGCGTCGGCAAGCATGCGCCGCGTCTGATCGCTATGCGCTGCAAGGATCACCTTGTCGAAGCGGCGCTCCTCGCCGCGTTCGTCGACGATGGTGACGCCACTCTCGGTCCTGATGACCGCGCGCACGCCGAGCCCGAGCTTCAGCCGGTCGCCCAGAGGCTCAAGCAGTTTTTCGAGGTAGTTTCGGCTGCCACCGGTCACCGTGCGCCACTGGTGCTGCCTGGAATAGATCAGGCGGTGATTGTCGAAGAAGTTGACGAAGTGCTCGGCCGGAAACTGCATCATCTTCGCCGCCGGCGTCGACCAGATCGCAGCTGCCATCGGCACCAGATAATTGTTGGTAAACCCGGGCGAGAAGCCCCGCCAGTCGAGATAGTCGCCGATCGAGCGTGCGGCGAGGTGGCCGGCGGCGCGGTCGAGAAGGCAGGTCTTGTTGAAGCGCAATATCTCGCGGATCATCAAGAGGAAGGATGGACGCACCAGATTGCGCTTCTGCGCGAAGATCGAAGACAGTCCGCTGCCGCTCCATTCAAGCTTGCCGTGGTCTAGCGAGAGCGAAAAGCTCATGTCGCTGGCATGGGTGGCGACGCCGAGCCGCGCGAACAGCGCGGTCAGGTTCGGATAGTTCGGCTCGTTGTAGACGATGAAGCCGGTATCGACGGGGATGTGCACTCCATCGTAATCGACATCAACGGTGGCGGTATGGCCGCCGGCGCGCGTTTCCTTCTCATATAGCGTCACGTCATGCATCGGATTGAGCGCCCATGCCGCCGATGCCCCGGATACGCCGGAGCCGATGACCGCGATCTTCAAGCGACTGTGCGGGTGGTGAAAATGGGCGTTCATGCTGCGTCCTTTACGGCGTTGTAGGCTTTCAACGCCCGGTCGCGGGCGGTCGCGTGGTCGACGATCGGCTTGGGATAGGTTTCGCCAAGCTTGATATCCGCCTTGTCGAGCACGCTCTGCGGTGCGGCGAACGGCTTGTGGATGTATTTGGTATCGAGCGCCGCAAGCTCGGGAGCGAACTCGCGGACATAAGCGCCATCGCGATCGAACTTCTCGCCCTGCAGCACCGGGTTGAAGATGCGGAAGAAAGGGGCGGCATCCGCCCCGCAGCCCGCCACCCATTGCCAGCTCGCCGCATTGCTTGCCGGGTCGGCATCGACAAGCGTATCGCGGAACCAGGCTTCGCCGCGTCGCCAGTCGATCATCAGGTCCTTGATCAGGAACGAGGCGACGATCATCCGCACCCGATTGTGCATGAAGCCGTGCTTC
The DNA here is from genome assembly GCF_002338015.1 of Rhizobium sp. UBA1881. Taxonomy (NCBI): domain Bacteria; kingdom Pseudomonadati; phylum Pseudomonadota; class Alphaproteobacteria; order Hyphomicrobiales; family Rhizobiaceae; genus Rhizobium; species Rhizobium sp. UBA1881. The sequence continues at coordinate 25,192 of NZ_DDHH01000158.1, read as the reverse complement.
CAGAGCTGGCGCATGCCGGCGTCGACGATTGGGTAGCCGGTCATGCCCTTGGTCCATGCGCGAAAATGCGCGGTGCTGTTGCTCCATTCGAAGCCATCGAAACGGTCGTTCCAGTTGGCGTAGGGCAACTTCGGGAAGTGAAACAGCAGATGGTAGGAGAATTCGCGCCAGGCGAGCTCCTTGCGGAAGTGAACCAGATCGTCCGGCGGCACATCCAGCCCACGCGTCTCCTCCCAAATGCGGGCAGGCGATATCACGCCGAGCGCCAGATAGGGCGACATCATCGAGGTCGACTGCTTGGCCGGAAAATCGCGGTCGGCCTTGTAGCCCTCAAGGCTCTGATCGAGAAAATCCGTAAGCCGCTCGCGCGCCGCCTCTTCTCCGGCAGTCCAGACCTCGGCGAAATCCTTGGCCCAGTCCGGCTTGGTCGGCAGAAGCTTCCAGGACGCCAATTTCTCGCTTGCGGGAAGCTCCGGCGCGAATTTGACCTTCTTCGGCGCATCGACAGCGTGAGGCGGCTCGCCGGCGTCTTCGAGTGCCCGCCAGAACGGCGTATAGACGCGGTAGGGCGTCCCACCGCCTGTCTTCAGCCGCGAGGGCTCATGCAGCAATTGGCCGGCGAAGCTCTGCGCATCGAGGCCCTGCTGCTCGAGTTCCCGCTTGATGCGCGTATCGATGGCGATGCCCGGCGGATCGTAGCGGCGGTTCCACATGACAGTGTCCGCACCCGTCTTCTTGATCAGGTCGACGAGCACATCGAGCGCATCGCCGCTCACAAGATTGAGCGAGCCGCCAAGCGCTTCGATCGATGCGGTGAGCGACATCAGCGAATGATGCAGCCACCACTCTTGCGCGCCGCCCAGAGGCCCGGTGCCGGAAGAGGAGGGCTCGCGTATATAAAGGGGAATGATCGGGCGTCCGGTGCGGCAGGCAGCATGCAGCGCATGATTGTCGTCGAGGCGAAGATCCTTGCGAAACCAGAGGATAAGCGGCTTTGCTGCATCGTCGGACAATGAATGTGATCCCCTTGTTTCTGTGTTGCTTCTGTTACGAAGCTACGGGGAGTGTGGATCAAAAGTTTCAGCCCGCATAAAGATTTAACACGGCACATCGGTAAATTATCCGACAGCATCGGTGGTTGCGCGCGTCGCGGGTCGCCTGGTGGGTCGATCGTCGCCCTCAGGCGAGATCGGCATGCCGATTTTTCCCCTCGTTCGCGCATGCAGGGATGCTCATTCCTTTAATCCACTAAAAAGATAGAGAATACTGCTCTCATCAGATTGCGGCCGGAGAATGCGGCCGTACAGGAGAGACGACGATGAGTATCATCAGGCATTTTGATCGCCTTTGCACCATCCGCGACCAGCTGGAAGCGAGGCTCGAGCTGCACGAGGCACGATACTGCTTTGGTAGCGAGGACATCGAGGATGGAACGGGCGCTGATCTGCGCGAGCGCATCATGCAGATGACCGACGAAATCTCTGCGCTCATGCACAGCCCGCGCTATTCCGATTTCTAGGAGAGGGCGATGACAGCGACATTGATCATTCCCGGGCTCAACGGCTCCGACCAGGGCCACTGGCAGCGCTACTGGCTCCGCGACCGCCCCGACAGCGTTCTGGTGGAGCAGGACGACTGGGACGATCCCTTGGTTGATCGCTGGGCCGACCGGCTCGAAGCAGTGCTGCTCGAGCACGGCGAGGCCTATATCGTTGCCCATAGTCTCGGCTGCCTGCTGACGGCGAAGTTCGCCGACCGGCCATCGGCGCGCCGCATCAAGGGCGCGCTGTTGGTCGCTCCCTGCGACCTGCGCCCCACGGAACGGCGACACCCGGATGCCGCCATCCGCTTCGGGCCGATGCCGACACGGGCGCTGCCGTTCCCCAGCATCACCGTCGGCAGCCTGAACGACCATTACATGGAGCTCGACCGCCTGACGCTCTACGCGCGTCTGTGGAAGACCGAGCTCAGGAACATCGGCCTTGCGGGCCATATCAATATCGCCAGCGGCTTCGGTCGCTGGACCGGCGGCTATGCGCTCTTCGACAATCTCAGGGAGAAGGCGAAGGCGCCGAGGCGATACGTACCAGAACACGCGTCGCACACCTCGCTTGGCTGATCGCTATTGCCGTTCGATGTAATCGTCGGCTCCCATATCCCCCGAACGGTGAAGAGCCGAGCCTGTCGTAATGCTGTAATGTGGTCCCCATCGATAGCATGTGACGGATGGGAGGCCGGATATGTGGTATGAAGTTGCCTTGGCCATGACACTCGTGGCGTTTACGCTCAGCAGTTGCCAGACGGTGGTGACAAATACGCCGACGCAGATGTCGACGGCGAAGATGAACTGCGATCCCGCCACCAACCGCTGCCAGACCCCCGAATTCGGCATCAAGCAGAAAGCCCGGAAGGGCCAGAGGGTATCATGGACAATGCAGCCGGCCGAGGGCTGGCGTCTGACGGGCAATCCCAAGACCACCTTCGCCGGCAAGGGCGTCTATGACGTGACCGTCACCGCATGGGATCCCAACTCGCTGACCTGCCAGTGGCACGCCGAGGGTGATTCCAAGCTCTTCGCCAGCGACGGCTGGGTCGCCGGATATTGCTACGCCGACGCCGAACTGATCCCGCCGCCGGCACCGGTCAAGGTGCGTTCGACAAAGAAGAAGAGATAACGTCCCTGATCGGATGACCGCCGCGGCAAGCACCGTTGGCGGTCACGATCACGTGTTTTAGCGGGGCCGAACGGAAAGCGGCCCCGATGCCATTGACAAGGACGACTGTCCGGGCGGAAACGGTTGCAGCAACAACCCCCAGAGGCGCGCTGTCGGCAGCGGGCCGGACAGTTTTCTCATGGATGCATCAGTAGTTCACCAGGATAGCGTTCTGCGCCATCCCGGCTATCTCAATTTCGCGGCTTCCCGCGTCTTCTCTTCTCTCTCTTTTCAGTGCGTCGCCATCGCCATGGGCTGGATGATCTACGATCAGACCCATAGCGCCTTCGCGCTGGCCATGGTCGGGCTCTGCCAGTTCCTGCCGATGGTGGTTCTGACCTTCGTGGTTGGCCACGTCGCCGATCGTTTCGACCGAAGGCGCATCGGCCTGATCTGCCAGTTGATCCTCGCCACGGTGTCGGCGGCGCTTGCCGTCGCCACCTGGCAGAACTGGCTGACGCCAGCGGGCATCCTGACGGCGGTGACGATCATGGGCGCGACCGTCGCCTTCGAGCGCCCGACGATGGCAGCCCTTCTTCCCAGCATTATGCCGCCCTCGCTGCTTCAGCGCGCGGTGGCAACATCGACCTCGATGATGCAGACGGCGCTGATCGTCGGCCCGTCGCTGGGCGGCCTGCTCTACGGCGTCGATGCCGTTGCTCCCTTCGCCGTGGCCGCCGTCCTCTTTGCCGTCGCAAGCGTCAACGTCATCTCGATCCGCATGGAATGGACGCCGAGCAAGCGCGAACCGGTCACGCTCGCCTCCGTCTTCGCCGGCGTCTCCTTCATCAAGAGCAAGCCCGTGATGCTCGGCACCATCTCGCTCGACCTCTTCGCCGTTCTGCTGGGCGGCGCCACGGCACTCCTCCCGATGTTCGCCAGCGATATCCTTCATGCCGGCCCCTGGGGTCTGGGCATGCTGCGCGCGGCCCCGGCCGTCGGCGCGCTCTCCATGTCGATCGTTCTGGCCAGACGCTCGCTGACGAGCAGGGTCGGAGCGAAGATGTTGACCGCCGTGGCCGTGTTCGGCGTCGCGACGATCGTTTTTGCCGTATCGACTAACATCGCGCTCTCGATCGCCGCGCTGCTGGTGGTGGGCGCTGCCGATACGGTCAGCGTCGTGGTGCGCAGCTCGCTGGTTCAGCTTCTGACCCCGGATTCGATGCGCGGACGTGTGAACGCCGTCAACTCGCTCTTCATCGGCACCTCGAACCAGTTGGGCGAATTTGAATCGGGCATGCTGGCCGGCATGATGGGTCCCGTTGCTGCCGGCGTCATAGGGGGCTTAGGAACCATCGTCGTGGTGCTTCTGTGGACGCGGCTTTTCCCGGATCTTCGCAAGGTCGATACGCTTCAAGGGTAGGGTGCCTTAGCCGCAATAAGTGTTCGCCAATCGTGACCCAAGAAATTTACATGGCGTTTGGCGGCTGCGTGCTAGCTTAGTAGCCAAGACATTTTCGAGGAGGTTCATATGAAGCGAATTTCAACCGTCCTGGCCGCGATCATGCTGATCGGCCTTTCGGCGCTCACGACAGGATGCGCGGGCTACCCGACCTCCGCGGGGTCGGCATCCGGTTATGTGCCTGGCGATTCCATGAACCGCGCCTGCTCAGATGGCTTCAGGCCCAGCGAGGGACGCTCCTGCGGCTATTGATGTCGCCGCTTTGTCTTTCATCCCCGTGGCTCCATCGCCCGCGGGGATGACGCAAGCGCACACCGTCGCCGAGGAACCTCGAGGCGAAACCTATCGCTTTGATTTCGGAAAAGAAAAAGGCCTGCATTTTTCAATGCAGGCCTTTTAGAAACTGGCTCCCCGGGCCGGATTCGAACCGGCGACCTGTCGATTAACAGTCGAATGCTCTACCGCTGAGCTACCAGGGATCACCGCTCGCCGCGGTGTGAGTGGGCTAATACAAATGCTTGCTCGATTTGCCAAGCGGTTTTTTCAAAAAAATGACATCTCCTTGCAATCATTCAGGTTATCCCCACATGCTGTGGATGACTGAGAGCCCGAAAAACACCGCCAAACGCTTTGGCATCGATCACACCACCGGCCACATCGTCATGGGGCCGACCCGCATTCCGCTTCCGAAGTCGCGCATAGCAAGGCTTTTGATCGGCGGACTGCTGATTTTCGGCGGATGTCTGGGCTTTCTTCCGATTCTCGGCTTCTGGATGATTCCGCTCGGCGTGCTGGTGCTGTCGCACGACCTGCATGTCGCGCGGCGAATGAGACGACGATTTTCGGTGTGGTGGCACAGGAGGCGGAATTCCGCCTCCTGATATTGATCGCTCAGGCGAAGAGGCTGGCGATCCAGTAGAAGGCGGCGGCAATCAGTGCTGCGGCCGGCAGCGTCACCACCCAGGCTACGACGATATTGCCCGCAAGGCCCCAGCGCACGGCAGACACCCGCCGTGCCGCGCCGACGCCGATGATCGCGCCGGTGATGGTGTGTGTGGTCGAGACGGGGATGCCGAGCCATGTGGCGCCGAACAGCGTCAGCGCGCCGCCGGTCTCTGCGCAAAAGCCCTGCATCGGGTTCAGCCGCGTGATCTTCGATCCCATCGTATGCACGATGCGCCACCCGCCGAACAGCGTGCCGAGCGCCATTGCCGACTGGCAGGACAGCACAACCCACAGCGGCACATGAAAACTGCCGCCGAGATATCCCTGCGAGTAAAGCAGGATGGCGATGATGCCCATCGTCTTCTGCGCATCGTTGCCGCCGTGTCCGAGCGAATAGAGCGACGCCGAGACGAACTGCATGATGCGGAAGGTGCGGTCGACCGCGAACGGTGTCTGCCGCACGAAGAGCCACGAGACGATCAGAACGAGAAACAGCGCCAGGAGGAAGCCGATCATCGGCGACATGACGATCGCGCCGGCGGTCTTCAAGAGACCACTCCAGACGATCGAGCTGAAGCCGACCTTGGCGAGCCCTGCACCGACCAGCCCGCCGACCAGCGCGTGCGACGAGCTCGAAGGGATGCCGAACACCCAGGTGACGATATTCCATATGATCGCGCCCATCAGCGCCGCGAAGATCACCATCGGCGAGACGATGGCCGGATCGATGATCCCGGTCCCCAGCGTCTCGGCGACGTGCAGCCCGAAGAACAGGAAGGCGATGAAATTGAAGAAGGCCGCCCAGGCAACTGCGAACTGCGGGCGGAGCACGCGCGTCGAGACGATCGTCGCGATCGAATTCGCCGCATCATGCAAGCCGTTCAGGAAGTCGAAGAACAACGCGACCGCGATCAGCCCGGCAAGCAGCGGGAAGGCAAGGGTGGCGTCCATCAGACGTTCTCGATCACGATGCCGCTGATCTCGTTGGCGACGTCTTCGAAGCGGTCGACGACCTTTTCGAGCTCGCCGTAGATCTCGCTGCCGATGATGTAGGCCATCGGGTTGGTCGCGCCGTGCTTGTGGAAGAGGTCTTTCAGCCCCTGATCGTGCAACTCGTCCGACCGTCCCTCGATCCGCGTCACAGCTTCCGCGATCGCCGTCAGGCGAGGGGCGTTGGCGTTAATTCGGTCGAGCAGGGGAATGGCCTCGGCGATCATGTGCGCGGCCTCGACGATCGTCTTGCCCATCTCCTGCATCACGGGATCGAAGCTCTTCTGCTCGAACAGGCGGATGGTCTTGACCGTCTTGTGCATCATGTCGATGGCGTCATCCATCGACTGAATGAGGTCCTTGATGTCGACCCGGTCGAACGGCGTGATGAAACTGCGGCGAACAGCGAGCAGGACATCGCGGGTGATATCGTCGGCCTCGTTCTCAAGCGTGACGATGCGCGCGCAGTGCTTCTCGGTGTCGTTTCCGGAAAGCAGTTCATTCAGCGCTTCGGCCGCACCAACGACTGTTTTCGCGTGCTGCGCGAAGAGATCGAAGAACCGGTCTTCGCGTGGCATGAGTTTCCGAAACCAGCTCAGCATAGTATCCATCCATGAAAGGGTATTGTCATAAAACTGTCATAAAGCAGCGACC